>CANGMU010000092.1 GCA_947454665.1 Pseudomonadota bacterium
CCAGTCGATCCGGGCAACCTGCTGGTGCTGGGCAGCCTGCAGCGCGCCGATTCGCGCTGTCCGGTCGTGGGCATTCCCACCTGTGCGCGGTCACCGAAGCTCAATGGCTTCGATTTCGTGTTGCGCCGGCTGGCGGCCGGCCTGGACGTGACCCCTCGAGACATCGTGGGCATGGGTGTCGGCGGCCTGCTCAGCGACATCCCGAGCCGCCCGATGCCCCGCGCCTGAGGTCTGTGCCATGATCGGCGCCTCACGCACTGAACCGACCTGACCGGAGCTGCCATGGAAATCTTCTCGCCCCGTCACCTTCTCGTCATTCTCCTGATCGTGCTCGTCGTCTTCGGCACCAAGAAGCTCAAGACCATCGGCCAGGATCTCGGCGGCGCCGTGAAGGGCTTCAAGAACGCGATGAGCGAGGGCGAGAAGGAAGCGGACGCCGCGCCTGAAGCCAAGCCCGCTGCACCTGCCGCTGATGCCGCCCGCCTGACGCAGAACGCCGAGGCCGCCGCGCCGGCTGCGAAGTCGGACAGCACCACGCAACATGGCTGAGATCGAAGTGCACACCGCGCACCACGACAACTCTGATCCGATCGGCAAGCGCGTCGGATTCCAGGTTGGTGTCATCGGCATCCTGCTGGCGGTGACCACCATCGCGGCTCACCGTGCGCATACGGAGGCCGTCATCCATCGCACCGAGGCCAACGACGCCTGGAGCTATTACCAGGCCAAGAAAGTCCGCGAGCATGTCAGTGCCGTCGGGTCCGACATCGTGGCCTTGATCGACCCGACCAAGGCTGCCGCCGCGAAGGACCTCTTCGACAAGCAGCGTGCGAAATACGTCGCGGACGGCGAAGAGATCAAGAAGGACGCCGAGGCCAAGGACCACGCGATGGAGCATGCCGAGGCGCTGGCGCTGCGCTTCGACATCGGCGAGGGCCTGCTGGAGTTGGGCCTCGTGCTGTCTTCGCTTTATTTTCTCGGGCGCCAGAAGTTGTTCCCGGTTTCGGGCTTGTTGTCGGCCGCCACGGGTTTGCTGGTGGCCTTGAGCGTGCTCGTTATCTGATCGACTTGTAATTATTTCACCCGATCCTGATTCGATAATCGGGCGCGCTGATATTTTCTGACATTAAGTAAGGGCCACTTCCTCACTAGTTCGTGGTGGCCCTTGTCACTGTCTTTCAATATCTCGCGCTGTTTGTCTGGCCTCTTGGCGATCTCGGTTTGTGCCGCAGCGGGCGCCCAATCCGTCTCCTCGATCTCTTTGGACGTTACCGCGCAAGCGAAACGTGTCGTGATCGTCGGCAGCGGTTTCTCAGAAACCGACGAGATCACGGTGGCCGGCATCCCGCTGGAAAAGATCACCGTCACGGAAAGCCGCATCGAAGCACGACTGCCTTCGGGCGTCAGGCTTGTCGGCGGTGAATACGTCGTCAAGGTTTCTGGGAAAACGACATCGCGAGGCAGCTTGCGGATATCCAGCGAGTCGGCGGCGGTTGCTGCCAAGCCTGTCGTTGCGGCTTCAAATTAGTTTTCTTTAGAGCGCAGCACGCGAGCTTTGATTCGGCCGCGTCGATCTGGAAACCTTCTGTCCGGCCGGTACGAAAAAGTATGACCGGGTGTTCCCGGTCCCGGGCACTTCTTCAAAAAGAGGGGACTGCCGGCTCGGATAGTGGACAAAACTTGGACATGGAATCATGTCCGGGCACCCGGATCGGGTGAAAGTGGCGCTCCCTACCGGATTCGAACCGGTGTACTAGCCTTGAGAGGGCTATGTCCTGGGCCTCTAGACGAAGGGAGCGTGTTAGGGTGTGGACCCCAAGGGCGCGGTATTATAGGCGCCACGAGCCAATGCTCAAGCCTTCATTTCGACCTGACCGGGAACTCCCACACTTGAACGACGCTTCCGTTGATGCCGCCTTGCCGGCCGCCGCTGGCGCGCAGCCGCGCATCATTGCCCGCCCTGACCACCCCGTTTCCCGCAAGGCGATTTCCCCGAACGCCCTGAAGGTGCTCTACAAGCTGCGCGAGGGCGGTCACGCCGCCTATCTGGTCGGCGGCTGCATCCGCGACGTGATGCTGGGCATTGAACCGAAGGATTTCGACGTTGCCACCAGCGCGCGGCCGGAAGAGGTCAAGCGCCTGTTCCGCAATTGCCGCCTGATCGGCCGTCGCTTCCGTCTGGCTCACGTCTTCTTCGGGCGCGAGATCATCGAGGTCGCGACCTTCCGCGCGGCCAGCGCGCCGTCGCAGGGCGAGGAGCCCGAAGAGGATCCGGACATCCTGCCGGAGGTCGGTGCGACCGCTGAAGACGGCGACGTCTCGAACGAGGCGGTGCCGATCGATACGCCGGTCGAGTCCGGTGACCGCCTGCAGGACGACCAGGGTCGCATCCTGCGGGACAACACCTACGGCACGATCGACGAAGACGTCTGGCGCCGCGATTTCACCTGCAATGCGCTGTACTACAGCATCGAGGATTTCTCGCTGCGGGATTACTGCGGTGCCTTCGAGGACATCGCAGCCCGTCGCCTGTCGCTGATCGGCGATCCGGAAACGCGGTATCGCGAGGACCCGGTGCGCATGCTGCGCGCGGCCCGTTTCGAGGCGAAGCTGGGTTTCACGCTGGCGCCGGCCACTGCAGAGCCCATTCCACGCCTGCGCGACCTGCTGGCCGATGTGCCGCCTGCGCGCCTGTTCGATGAAACGCTGAAGCTCTTCCTGACCGGGCACGGCGTGCGTTCCTTCGTGGTGATGCGCAAGCACGGACTGCTCGGCGCGCTGTACCCAGCGGTCGAGGCATTCCTGTCCCGGCATCCCGGCAGCCTCGTCGAGCAGCTGCTCATCACGGGTCTGGAAAACACGGATGCGCGTGTGCAGGAAGGCAAGACGGTGACGCCGACTTTCCTCTTCACCTTGCTGCTCTACGGCCCGATCGCCGCCTTGATCGAGAAAGCGCCGCCGTCCAGCTGGGGTGACCTCGACACGATCCTCGACGCCTGCGATCGCGCCGTGGCCGATGCGCAGCGGCGCGTCACGATCCCCAAGCGCTTCTCGCTCGGCATTCGCGAGATGTTCGCGGCGCAGCCGCGCCTTGAGCAGCCGCGGGGCCGTCGTGCGCTGCGCACGCTGGAAATGCCGCGTTTCCGTGCAGCCTTCGACCTGCTGGTGCTGCGCTCGAAGGTGGGCATGGTCCAGCCGGGCGTGGCCGAGTGGTGGTCGCGTCTGCAGGAAGTTTCGCTGGAAGAGCGCGAGCGCATGGTGGCCCAGCTCGACCGTCACCCGCAGGGTGGTGGTCGTAGCGAGGGCGGTGGTCAAAGCGAAGGCGGCGAGGGCGGTGGTGGCGGGGCTGGTCCGAAGCGTCGTCGCAGCCGCACCCGCCGGAGACCGCACGCGTCGACATGACGGACGGCGCGGCGGCATACATCGGTCTCGGCAGCAACGAGGCCGATCCCCCGAGGCAGCTGGATGCCGCGCTGGATGCCATTGCCGGCCTCATGGGTACGCAGCTGCGCCGGGTCTCGCCCCGCTATGTGTCGGCGCCTTTTGGCCCGGTACCGCAGCCGGATTTCCTGAACGGCGTGGCAGCAGTCCACACGCTGATGTCGCCCGCCGATCTGTTGCAGGCGCTGCACGCGATCGAAGCGGCCCAGGGGCGACGACGCAGCATCCGCTGGGGACCGCGCACGCTGGATCTCGACCTGCTGCTGCATGGCGACGCCCGCGTGGATTCGCCCACCCTGACCTTGCCGCATCCCGGCATCATCCAGCGCAACTTCGTGCTCTATCCCTTGCGCGACATCGCGCCGGAGCTCGAAATCCCGGGCCTGGGTCGTGTCGCGGACCTCGCGGCGCAGGTCGGCGGCGAAGGCATCCGGCGCCACGCATGACGACGTCGGCTGCGCACCGCTACATCGTCGTCGAAGGCCCTATTGGCGTCGGCAAGACAAGCCTCGTGCGCAAGCTCGCGGCGAGTCTGGGCGCTGAGACGGTGCTCGAGCAGGCCGATGAAAACCCATTCCTGGAGCGCTTTTACCGCAACCCGCGCATCGGGGCCTTGCCGGCGCAGCTGCATTTCCTGTTCCAGCGTGCGCAGCAGTTGGCGTCGCTGAACCAGAGCGACCTGTTCGCGCCGATCCGCGTGGCCGATTACCTGCTCGCGAAGGACCGGCTGTTCGCGCGCCTGACGCTCGACGATGCCGAATTCGGTCTCTACGAGCAGGTGCATGCGAAGCTGGCGATAGAGGCACCCAAGCCGGATCTGGTCGTTTACCTGCAGGCACCGGCATCGGTGCTGCTGGAGCGCATCGCGCGGCGCGGCATCGGCTATGAAGCGCGGATCGATGCCGATTACCTCGAGCGCCTGAATGCCGCCTATTCGCGCTACTTCCATGAGTACGACCAGGGGCCGCTGCTGATCGTCAATGCTGCGACGATCGATCCGGTTCACGACGCCGTGGACTACGAAGAACTGCTGGCGGCCATCCGGCGCACGACGCGCGGGCGGCAGTACTACAACCCGATGCGCCACCGTGACCTGTAATCGGTTGATTCGCCCGGTCGACTGATTCAAGCTTCCCCGTCATGTATACCCACCTGCAGCTGCGCGATTCGGCGCGACCGCCCGTCACGCTGTCCACGCTGCACCGCATGCGCGAGGCCGGCGAGGCCATCGCCAGCCTGACCTGCTACGACGCGAGTTTCGCCGCGCTGGTGGACGAGGCCGATGTCGATGTCGTGCTGGTCGGCGACTCGCTGGGCATGGTGATCCAGGGTCACGACACCACCGTCCCCGTCACGCTCGATCACGTGATCTACCACTGCAAGGCCGTGGCCAAGGGCATGCATCGGCCCTTCCTCGTCGCCGACCTGCCGTTCATGAGCTATCCCTCGCGCGAGGTGGCGCTCGCCAATTCCGTGCGGCTGATGCAGGAAGGCGGTGCGCGTATGGTCAAGCTCGAGAGCGGCGTGGAGCAGGTGCGCATCGTCGAGTTCCTCGCCAGCCACGACATCGCCGTCTGCGCACACCTGGGGCTGCGGCCCCAGTCCGTGCACAAGACGGGCGGCTTCCGGGTACAGGGCCGCGAGCAGGATGCCGCGGCGCGGATGCTGCAGAACGCGCTCGACCTGCAGTCCGCGGGCGCCGACATCGTGCTGCTGGAATGCATTCCCTCCGACCTGGGCAAGACAATCACCGATGCGCTGGACGTACCGGTCATCGGCATCGGCGCAGGGCCGGGCACCAATGGCCAGATCCAGGTGCTCTACGACATCCTCGACATCACGCCGGGCCGCAAGCCGCGTTTCGTGCGGGATTTCATGGCGGGCGCTGGCACGCCCCTGAGCGCGCTGAAGGCCTATGTCCAGGCTGTGAAGTCGCGCAGCTATCCCGGTCCTGAACACTGCTTCTGACGGCATGCTGACCGTCACGCACATCGCTGACCTGCGGGCCCGGTTGCAGGCCTGGCGACAGCAGGGCCTGCGCATCGGCTTCGTGCCGACGATGGGCAATCTTCACAATGGCCACCTGAGCCTGATCGATGAAGCCCGTCGTCGCGCGGATCGCATCGTGTCGAGCGTCTTCGTGAATCCTCTGCAGTTCGGTCCCACCGAGGACTTCGACCGCTATCCCCGTACGCCCGTCGAGGATGCGCGCCTGTTGGAGTCGACCGCCTGCGATCTGCTGTTCCTGCCCACCGTCGAAGAGATGTATCCGGAAGGTCGGGACCAGGCCACGCGGGTCTTCGTGCGCGGCATCTCGGACACGCTCTGCGGCGCGGTCCGCCCCGGGCATTTCGAAGGCGTCGCCACCGTGGTTGCGAAGCTCTTCGGCATCGTGCAGCCGGACGTGGCCGTGTTTGGCGAGAAGGATTTCCAGCAGTTCACGATCTTGAAGCGCATGACGCAGGACCTGTCGCTGCCCATCGAGATCGTCGGGGCGCCGACCGTTCGCGCGCCGGATGGGCTGGCGATGAGTTCGCGCAACCGCTATTTGGGCGAGGAAGAGCGGGCCATCGCGCCGCGCCTGCATGCGGCGCTGGTTGTGGCCCGTTCGCGTGTCGAAGCGGGCGACGCGGATCGCGTGGCTATCGAGGATGAAGGCCTGGCTGCCTTGCGGGACGCGGGCATGCGGCCGGATTACTTCGCCGTGCGCGATGCGCGGACGCTGGAAGTTCCGCTTGCCGATGCCAAGGATCTCGTCATCCTCGCCGCGGCGCGCCTCGGCAAGGCGCGCCTTATCGACAACCTTCGGGCGACGCGCGCTTAAGCCGCTCCAGGGCCCAGGCCACGTGCTCACGCACGATCGGCGACTCATCGTCACGTCGGGATTCCAGCGCCGCGATCGCTTCCGGTTCGGCGGGTCCGTTCCCCAGCGCGACGGCGATATTGCGCAGGAACTGCGCATGGCCGATGCGCCGGATTGCTGATCCTTCCATCCGCGTCTCGAAATCCTCTCGCGTCCAGCGCATCAGTTCCACCAGCCTCGGTGCATCGAGCCCGTGGCGAACCTTGAAGTCCGGGTTCGAAGCGGCCTGCGCGAACTTGTTCCAGGGGCAGACCAGCTGGCAGTCATCGCAGCCATAGATCCGGTTGCCTATCGCGGGGCGGAACTCTTCCGGGATCGAGCCCCGCAGTTCGATCGTGAGATAGGAAATGCAGCGTCGCGCATCCAGCGTGTAAGGCGCGACGATCGCACCGGTCGGGCAGGCGGGCATGCAGGCCGTGCAACTGCCGCAGTGCGCCGTCGCCGGCTCGTCGACCTCGAAGGGCAGGTCCGTCAGCACTTCGCCCAGGAAGAAATACGAGCCCGCGCTGCGCGAGATGAGGTTCGTGTGCTTGCCGATCCAGCCCAGCCCCGCGTTGCGGGCCAGTGCCTTCTCGAGCACCGGGCCGGAATCCACATAGACGCGATAGGCGTGCGGGCGCGCCAGCTCCGCAAGGGCTTCGGCGAACCGGGCCAGCGCTGCACGCATGCCCTTGTGGTAATCGCGGCCCAGTGCATATCGCGAGACATACGCGAGGTCCGGGCTGTCCAGCACTTCGAAGGGATCGCGCGCTTCGCCGGGCCAGTAATCCCGACGCATCGAGATCACGCGCAGCGTGCCCGGTATGAGCTCGGCAGGACGGCTGCGCCGCGTGCCGTGTCGCTGCATGTAATCCATCTCGCCATGGCGGCCCTCGGCCAGCCAGTCGAGCAGGTGCTGTTCGTCTGCGGCGAGGTCCACGCCGCTGACGCCGACATCGGCGAAGCCGTGCTTCCGGGCCAGTTGCAGCAGATCTTCGCGAAGGGGGAGCCTCATCCGGTGCCAGTATACTGGGCCGCATGAGCCTGCCCGACGCGCTGTACTCCGTAGCCCAAGTCCGCGACATCGATGCGCGGGCCATCGCGGCGGGCACGCCGGCGTATGAACTGATGCAGCGAGCGGGTGCCGCGGCGCTCAGGATGCTCGTCGCACGGTGGCCTGCCGCGCAGCGCATCGCCGTGGTCTGCGGACCGGGCAACAAGGGCGGCGATGGCTATGTGCTCGCGCGCCTCTTGCGGCAGTCCCGGTACAACGTGGATGTCCTCGCAGTTGCCGACCCTTCGGGCTTGCAAGGGCCCGCTCGGGAAGCCTGGGAAGCCTTCTCGGCCGCAGGCAACGCTGCGCGGGCCTTCGACGCCGCAGTGCTGTCCCAGGCCGATGTCGTCGTCGACGCTTTCCTCGGCACTGGCTTGCGCCTGCCGTTGCGCGAGGCCGCTGCCGCCGTCGTGGCGGCGATCAATGCCTGCGGACGTCCCGTTCTATCGCTGGATGTGCCTTCTGGTCTGGATGCAGACCGCGGTGACGCAAGCCAGGCGGTCCGTGCCGCGGCGACGGTGAGCTTCATTGCGCTGAAGACCGGGCTGCTGGTCGGTGACGGCCCGTCCTGCACGGGCGAACTGGGCTTTGATTCGCTGGCCGTGCAGATCCCGCCGGACGTCATGCCGCGTGCCGCGTGCATCGGGTCCGACGTCATCCGTGCCGCCTTGCCTGCGCGGCCACGCAACGCCCATAAGGCTGCCATTGGTCGGGTGCTCCTGGTCGGAGGTGGTGCGGGCATGCCGGGTGCTGTCCGCCTGGCCGCCGAGTCGGCCTTGCAGGTGGGCGCGGGTCTGGTGACCGTGGCGAGCCTGCCCGAACACCTGCTGCCGGTCGTTGGTGCGCGCCCGGAGCTGATGTTCCATGCGCTGCCGAATGCAGATGCCTTGCCGGCTGCCCTGGCGCAGGCCGATGTCGTGGCGGTCGGGCCCGGGTTGGGTCGTGATGCCTGGGCCCAGGCGGTTTTCGAGACGCTGCTCGCCCATCGCAGGCTTGGCCAGTTCCTGATCCTGGATGCCGATGCCTTGAACCTGCTCGCCGCCCGTTCCGAA
>CANGMU010000093.1 GCA_947454665.1 Pseudomonadota bacterium
AGTCCGCGCCGAGCTGCTTCACCAGTGGTCCGTACCACAGCGCGGCAACCGCGACCGACATCAGGGCCAGCGGTGCAAGCTGGAACAGCCGTGCCCACTCGCGATGCGAGCCATGCCAAAGCACGAGGACAAAGCCCGGCAACAACAGGCCCAGCGGACCCTTGGCAAGGATCGCCACGCCGAAGCACGCAAACGCAGCGACGCGCCAGCCCAGCGCCGACCGGCCCTGCTTGCCATCACCGGCCAGATACAGGGCGAAGCCTGCGGCCTGCGGCGCGGCGAAGGGCATGTCGACCTGCAGCGTCGTCGCCATCATCCACACCAGCGGCGTGGCGATCCCGACCAGCGTCGCCTGCCACGCTGCATCCCGCCCCGCGATGCGGCGCGCGATCGACGCCGTGGCGACCAGGAAAACCCCACCGGCCAGCAGCGGCGTGAGCCTCAGTGCAAGCGGTGTCGCGCCCAACAGCTGCGACCAGAGGATGCCGCCCCAGTAGGTGAGCGGAGGATAATCGAGCCAGGGTGTGCCCATCGCCGTCGGCACGATCCAGTTGCCGCTGCGAAGCATCTCCAGCACAGGCAGCGCCACGTCCGGTTCATCCGGAAACCAGTATTCATGCAGACCAAGCGGCGCAAGCCACGCAAACAGGGCCAACGCCACCAGCCACAGCGGCGACATCGCGCCGCTGCGCTGCGGGTCATTCAGGTCGCGCATGGCCCTTCCAGGTGAGGTCGAGGTTCAGGAAGTAGTTCCACGTCGTGGACGCCACGATGCCGGCGACCATCGCCGCCGGCAGCAACGCGCCCAGATGTTCCAGATACCACGTGACCGACTGGTTGATGAAAGCGCCGCAGGCGCTGATCACGACGAACAAGCCGAAGCCGCGCAACAGGTCCTGCAGGGAACGATGGCGGCGCTCGGCGAAGGTCCACACGTTGTTCGCCATGTAGTTCGAGATGGCGGCCGTGGCGATCGCCGTGAAGGTGCCCGCCTCCGCGCCCATGAAGCGCGACCAGAGCAGGTAGAAGCTGCCGTACTGCACACCCACGCCGGAAAGGCCGACCAGCGCATATTTCACGAAGCGCGCGCTGACGACATTGCGCGTCGCCAGCTCCACCAGCGACAGGAAGAATTCCCAGATCACGCCGCCGGAGAGCTTGCTCTCGCCCGTCTGGCGCGGCGCGAACACATAAGGCACTTCGGCCACGCGACGCGCACGCAGCAGCGTCAGCAATTCCATGAGCAGCTTGTAGCCGCGCGGATTGAGCTTACCCGCCACCTGCAGGAAGGCTTCGCGCCGCACGGCGAAGAATCCACTCATCGGATCGGTGGAGCGCAAGCCCAGCACGATCCGCGCGGACCAGCTCGCCACGCGCGACAGGAAGATGCGCCACTTCGACCATTCGCCAACGCCACCACCACGCATGTAGCGGCTGCCCACGGCAACGTCCGCGGCATCCAGCGACGCGAGCAGATCGGGGACCTTCGTGACGTCGTGCTGCAGGTCCGCGTCCATCACGAGCAGGCGCTCGCCAGTACCAAGACTGAGGCCGTCGACGATCGCGGAGGAAAGCCCGCGTCGATCAAGCCGGCGATAGCAGCGGATGCGCGGATCATCGCGCCCGATCTGCTGCGCGAGTTCCCAGGTGCGATCCGGCGAATCATCATCGACGACGATGGCTTCCCAGTCATCGCGATGGGCCATGGCCGCGCGGATCGCATCGATCGCACGCGGCAGGCTCGCTGCTTCGTTGTACGTCGGCAGGATGATCGATGCGTACATGCAGCCCTCGGGCTCCCGGCAGCGGTGTCAGACGTTGAAGCGGAAGTGCATGAGATCGCCCTCGCGGACGATGTATTCCTTGCCCTCGAGCCGGAGCTTGCCCTGCTCCTTGGCGCCCGCCTCGCCCTTGCAGGCGAGGTAATCATCATAGGCGATGACTTCCGCGCGGATGAATCCACGTTCGAAATCCGTGTGGATGACGCCCGCCGCCTGCGGCGCCGTCGATCCCCGACGCACCGTCCAGGCGCGCACTTCCTTCGGGCCGACGGTGAAATAGGTCTGCAGGCCGAGCAGTTCATAGGCACCGCGGATCACGCGGTTCAGGCCCGGCTCGTCCAGCCCGAGGTCCTTCAGGAACTCGACCTTCTCCGCATCATCCAGCTGCGCGATCTCGGCTTCGATCGCCGCACAGACCGGCACCACCACAGCGCCCTCGCCCGCCGCGCGCGCACGCACGGCGTCCAGGTGCGGATTGTTCGTGAAGCCCTGCTCGTTGACGTTCGCGACATACATCACCGGCTTGATCGTCAGCAGGTGCAGGTCGCGCAGTTCCTTGCGGTCGTCCTCCGTCATCTCCATCGAACGTGCCGGCTTGCCGTCGTTCAGGTGCGCGGCAAGCCGGACGAGCAGCTCGCGGCGCTTCACCGCCTCCTTGTCACCGCCCTTGGCAGCCTTGGTCGCGCGATCCACGCCCTTCTCGACGCTCTGCAGGTCGGCCAGGCACAGCTCGGTGTCGATCACGTCGATATCGGCGATGGGGTTCACGCCGCCGGAAACATGGACGATGTCGTCGTTCTCGAAGCAGCGCACGACGTGCGAGATCGCATCGGTCTCGCGGATGTGCGCGAGGAACTGGTTGCCGAGGCCCTCGCCCTTCGACGCGCCGGCGACGAGGCCGGCGATGTCAACGAACTCGATGGCCGTCGGCAACACGCGCTCGGGCTTGGCGATCGCGGAGAGCACGTCGAGCCGCGGGTCCGGCACGCCGACGACGCCGACGTTCGGGTCGATCGTGCAGAAGGGATAGTTTTCCGCTGCGATCTGCGCCTTGGTCAGCGCGTTGAAAAGGGTGGACTTGCCGACGTTGGGCAATCCGACGATGCCGCACTTGATGCCCATGTCTTAAGCCTTCTGGTTGTCTTTGCCGTGTAGCGACTGCATCGCGGCCATGGCGCCTTTCTCGAGCACCGCCGGCACGATGTCGGCGCCGGCGCGCACGCCGTCGTCGATCAGCTCCTGTTCGGCGCTCGAAGCGCGGCCCAGCACGAAGTCCGTCACCAGGTCGCGCGACCCGGGATGACCGATGCCGAGCCGCAGTCGCCAGAAGCCGGCGCCAAGCGTCGCGATCAGGTCTTTCAGTCCATTGTGTCCGCCCGCACCACCGCCCTCTTTGAGGCGCGCGGTGCCGACGGGGAGATCGAGCTCGTCATGTGCGACGAGCACCGACTGCGTGGGAATCTTGTAGAACCCGGCAACGGCGGCGGTAACGCCGCCGCTGCGGTTCATGTAAGCCATCGGCTTCAGGAGCCAGACTTCCTGGCCGGCGATGCGCGTTCGCGCCAGCTCGCCGTTGAATTTCGGCTCCATCCGCCAGCTGCCGCCATGACGCCGGGCCAGCTCGTCGACGAGCCAGAACCCGGCGTTGTGGCGTGTCTGCGCGTATTCCCTGCCCGGATTTCCAAGCCCGGCAATGAGACGGATGTCGGTGCCGGGCATGGCAGGCAGGGTCGCGCGTGCAGCGGATTACTTCTTGGCCGGAGCCTTGGCCGGAGCCGCGGCCTTGGCCGGCGCGCCGCCCTTGGCAGCCGGAACCGCCTTGGCATCACCCTCGGCGGCCGGGGCTTCTTCGGCCTCGACGCGCGGCGGGTGGATCGTGACAACCGGGGCATCGTGGCCATGCACGAGTTCCGGAATCGTCACGCCTTCCGGCAGCTTCAGGTCAGAGAGCTTGACCAGGTCGTTGAGCTTCATCTGGCCCATGTCGACCTCGACGAACTCCGGCAGGTCCTTCGGCAAGCACGACACTTCGACGTCCGAGCGCGTGTGCGACACGGTGCCGCCCTGCAGCTTCACGCCCGGCGAGGTGGCCTCGTTCAGGAAGTGGATCGGCACATGCATGCGGATCGGCTGGTCGGCCAGCACGCGCTGGAAGTCGATGTGCACGATGGCGGCCTTGGCCGGGTGCATCTGCACGTCCTTCACGACCACCGACTGCTTGGCGCCGCTCACGTCGACCGTGACGATCGTCGCGTAGAACTTCTCGTTGTGGACGACCTGCTCGAGCTTCTGGTGGCTCAGCGAGATGCTGGCGGGCGTTTCATTGCCGCCGTAGATGATGCCCGGGACCTTGCCCGCATGACGCAGGCGGCGGCTCGCACCCTTGCCCTGGTCAGCGCGCGTCTCGGCGCTCAGTTCGAACTTCGTAGCCATTGTGTTACTCCGTAGCGTTGCAAAAAGACGCGCCGCCGCGACCAGCGTGCGTCACCCAAAAAACTTTTCTCAGTCGATATAGAGCGAGCTGACCGACTCTTCGTCGCGGATGCGGCGGATCGTCTCGGCCAGCAGCGCGGCGACCGACAGCACGCGGATGCGGCCGCACTCCCGCGCGGGCGCCGACAGCGGAATCGTATCCGTGACGACCAGTTCGTCGAGCGCGGACGTCGTGATGCGCTCGACCGCCTTGCCCGACAGCACAGGATGCGTGATGTACGCGACGACGCGCTTGGCACCCTGCTCCTTGAGCGCCTCAGCGGCCTGGCAGAGCGTGCCGGCGGTGTCGACGAGGTCGTCGATCAGGATGCAGCTGCGGTCCCTCACATCACCGATGATGTTCATGACCTTCACTTCGTTCGCACGCGGGCGGCGCTTGTCGATGATCGCGAGGTCGCAGTCGTTGAACTGCTTCGCGAGCGCGCGGGCGCGCACGACACCACCGACGTCCGGCGACACGACGATGAGGTTCTCGTAACGCTGGCGCCAGGCATCGCCCAGCAGCACCGGCGAGCCGTAGACGTTATCCACGGGGATATCGAAGAAGCCCTGGATCTGATCGGCGTGCAGGTCGATCGTGAGCACGCGATCGACGCCGGCGGCCTCGATCATGTTGGCGACGAGCTTGGCGGTGATCGCAGCGCGCGTGGCACGCGGGCGACGGTCCTGGCGGGCGTAACCGAAATAAGGCACGACGGCCGTGATGCGTGCGGCCGAGGCGCGACGACAGGCGTCGGCCATCACCAGCAACTCCATCAGGTTGTCCGCGGCCGGCGGGCACGTCGGCTGCACGATGAAGACGTCGCGACCGCGCACGTTCTCCATCAGTTCGACATTCACTTCGCCGTCGCTGAAACGGCCGACCGAGGCGCGGCCCAGCGGTACGGTCAGATGGCGGGCGATATCATGGGCGAGCGCGGGGTTTGCGTTGCCCGTGAAGAGCGCGATGGTCTGCTCTGCCACGACTGCCAACCTTTTGATTGCACTGGGGAACTTCCAAGTATACCCCATCCGGCGCCCTTTACACCAACCTTGCGGGGGATTGCCGCCCCGACCCACCAAGCCGGCGGCAAGGCGGGTCAACCGGCCAATAAAAAAGGCCGCTTCCATCCCGGAAGCGGCCTTGAAGTGTTGCCCGGCAGGTATTGCCACCCGCCGGGACTTTTGGGCGATTAGAACTTCGCCTTGAAGCCGAGGAAGTACCGGCGACCCAGCACGTCGTAGTACCCACCGCTGGTGGTGCCCACGCCGGTCGTCGCGATGCTGTACGCCGACGGGTTCACGCAACCCGGAGCGCCGTTGCAGACGCCAGACAGGTTCGTCCCCACCGGGAAGCCCTTCGTCTTGCCGGTGATCGCCGGCTGCGTGTCCAGGACGTTGTCGATACCGGCACGAATCGAGAAGTTCGAGTTGAAGTTCCAATTCATGGACAGATCGAAAGCGTCGTAGGCATCAGCCATCAGGTTGCTGATCGGCGAGTAGGACAGCAGCAGCTTGCTGGTGTCACCCGCCGTGACCGCCGCGTTGTTCGCGATGATCGCGTCTTCCTGGGCCTTCGCCGCAACCGCCACAGCCGGCAGGTGGCGCCAGCGCAGATTCACGCTGAAGTCCTGCAGGGAGTAGTTGACGTTGGTGAACACGCGGTACGAGTACGCACCGGCGTTGAAGCCCGTCAGAGTCGGACCGAGCGAGCCCTTCCAGTCGATGGTCGGGTCGTACTTGGCCGGGGACTGCTTCGTCTTGTAGTAGTCCAGCCACGTGCCCGACACGCTCAGGCCCAGGGCGCCCGGCAGCTTCTCGAGACCCAGGTCAGCCAGCTTGGCCGACCAGTTCACGGTGAAGTCGACGCCGGACGTCTTGACCGTCGCCTGGTTCGAGTACGACAGCAGCGCGTTGAGCGCGCCACCAGTGCTCAGGTTACGCGGCGCGTTCTGGCACTCGGTCGAAGCAGCCTTCGCCGCAGCACCCGCCGCGTCGGTCACCAGGTCCTTGCCGTAGCACAGCCACTGCGCGTAGGTGATCGAGTACGGGAGGATCGCGTCCTTGATGCCGATCTGGTACCAGTCCACCGTCGCCGACAGGCGGCGCAGCGCCTCGTGCTCGAACGGCGACTGCAACACGAAGCCCGCCGTCCACGTGTCGGCGATTTCCGACTTCAGGTTCGGGTTGCCGATCTGGTTCACCCAGGCAAAACCACCACCTGTCGAGCCCGGCTGGTTGACCAGCGGGTTCCGGTAGAAGTAGTTGGCAGCCGTCGCGCCCATCTGCGCCTGGCAGATGAGGTAGGCGCTGTTGGCACCCGCCGCGGTCTGACCGGCAGCCAGCGCCGCCGGACGGGCGACCGCGTCGGTACCGATGTTCGCCGCCGCACCACCCGCACCGAAGGGCGAGTTGGAGATCAGGCCGCACGGATCACCGTAGGCACCACCACCCGTGAAGACCTGCTGCAGGTTCAGGTACAGCTCGCCGAGGTTCGGCACGCGGTTCGCGCGGTTGTAGCCGCCACGGAAGCGCAGGAAGTCGTTGACCTGGATGTTGGCGTTGACCTTGTAGGTCGAGTTGCCACCCTGGTTCGCGTAGTCGGAGTAACGACCACCGACTTCGAGCTCAACCTTCTTCAGGAACAGCGCGTCCTTGACCACCGGGATCAGCAACTCACCGTAGTAGTCCCTGACGGACGTCTGCGCATCGAGATAGCCGGTCGGGTACAGGCCGATGACCTGGTCCGCGATCGAGGCCGTCGACTGCAGGATGTCCGGGATGAACTGCGCCGAGTTGCGGCGGTGCTGGTAACCCACGGCACCACGCACTTCACCGGCCGGCAGTTCGAACAGACCGCCCTGGAAGTTCAGTTCCGTGACGTCCTGCTGGTTCTGCGTACGGGTCTGCAGCGGGGCTTCAGCCAGGTAGGCGCAGTCGCTGGACGGCTTCGTGTCACCCTTGAAGATCGTGTCGTAGAAGCCGCTGGTGCAGTACTGCGCCGTGGTGCCGAAGAAGTTGTTGGCACCCGGGTAGGTGCCGACCAAGGTGTACGGCTTGCCATTGATCGGGTTGATCGAGACCTGGCCCGAGGTGGGCGTGCCGTTGCCCTGGAAGGCCATCATGCGGCCGTAGTCCGGCGCGGTCACGACCGTACGCCAGCGCTGCAGCGAGTTGTTGCCGTAGGCGACGTTGTAGGTCGAAGACTCGCCACGCGAGAAGTAGAACTCGCCCTTCCAGTCCTTGACCGGCAGGTCGAACTTCAGGCCGGCCTCGATTTCCCAGGCCGAGTTGATGTCCACCGTGCGACGACGGTCGAAGCTGTTCAGCGGATAGGTTTCCATGACCCAGCTGGTCGACTGGGCGGCAGAACCGACCGCGCCACGGCTCAGCAGCAGCATGGCCATGCTGGCCGGAACCGGGTGCTGGGCGCCCGTCGTGCCGGTCGCCTTGAAGCCCGGGTTGGCCAGGGTGCCGGCCAGACCCGCCGCCACGTTCGCGGCGATGGTGTAGTCCTTGGTCGGGTCAACCGGGCTGTCGGTCGCCGGGTTGAACGGGATCGAAGCTTCCCAACCCAGGCTGGCGTTCGTGCCGGCCAGGAAGGTCTCGGTCGTGCTCTGCGAGAAGCGCGCGCTCGTGAAGAACTTCACGTGATCCGTGACGTCGTAGTCAGCCGAACCCATGAACGCATAGCGCGTCTGCGGCGAGCTGGCGAAGCCTTCGGTCTCGTTGTACTTGACCTTCTGGATCAGCGTCGGGCCTGCGGCGCAAACCGCGGTCGACGGCGAGGTGCACAGCGAATCGTCATAGACGTTTTGCAGGGCGTAACGCTGGCCGTCGATCGGATAGCCGAACGAGCTGGCGTTGTTGCCGGCCTGGACGAACAGCGAGCCGTTCGGGTTGAAGCGGATGGCGCCCGTGGCCGCACCGCTGGTGCGGTAGGAAGCACCGGCGGCGGCGTTCCAGGCAACGGTGCCCGTGCCGGCCGGACGGTTCGGCAGCAGCGCGTTCAAGGTCGCGGTGTTGTAGCCCAGGGTGAACGGGTTCCAGCCGTTCACGCCCATCACGAAGCCGAGGAAGTTGCCGCCGACGGTCGGGTCACCCCAGCCCTTCGTGTAGAAGTCGCGGTTC
>CANGMU010000094.1 GCA_947454665.1 Pseudomonadota bacterium
ACGGCGCCACGCGCCGCCGGGCCCGGCTTCCACAAGACCAGGCGGCCATCCCGGCCACCACTGGCAAGCCACGCGCCTTCGGACGAATAGGCCAGCGATTCGATGCGATCCGTGTGGGCGCGCAGCTCCATCGGCTCGCTGCCTTCCGGTCCCTTGCCGCTGAAGTCCCAGACGACGATTTCCTTCGCACCGCTGGATGCGGTGGCGAGATAGCGGCTGTTCGCGCTCCAGGCGATGTACGGCACCTTGCCGTCGTAGCCGCTCATGCGGGAACGCTTCTGCGCGATGAGGTAGCGAAAGCCGACCATGCCGTCCTGCAGGCCGTTCGCGGCGATGCGCCCGTCGGGGCTGACCGCGAGCGACAGCGGCGCGCCGTCGAGAATGTGTCGGGCGATTTCGGTGTCCGGCGCGATGCGGTCGACGAAGAGTGCGCCGTTGCCGGTCGCAACCAGTTCCTGCGACGTGCGCCAGGCGACTTGCGCAAGATTCACGTCGTGGCCCAGCTCCGTGCGCAAGGCGCCATCCAGGCCGAACACACGCAGCAGCTTGCCCGAGGCGAAAGCCAGCGCCTTGCCCTTCGGCTCGAAGCACAAACCCGCCGGCCACTGCATGCCACGATGCACGAGCTGGCCGGCATCGTCCGACAAGGCATCCCACAGACGAACGGCGCCATCCTGCCCTGCGGTAGCAACGAGCTTGCCGCCCGGTTGCCACACCACGGACAGCAGGCCCGGCGCCTGCTCGCCCCGCAGCGTCACAGTGCCATCCGAAAGCTGAACCCGATGCAGACGACCTTCGCCGCCCGCGACCATCAGCTGCCGGCCATCCGGCGACCACGCGAGATCGACGGGATAGTCGTCGAGCCGGACATCAAGCCCGGGCTCGAGCCGTGCGGAAAGGGCGCTCACGCGATGCAGGAGGCGAAACCCGCCTCGAGCTCGGCACGGTCGAGCTTGCGGCCGATGAACACGAGATGGCTCGCGCGCGGCACGTCGCCCCAGGGGAGGTCCGGCTTGCCATCGAACATCATGTGCACGCCATGGAAGACATAGCGGCGCTTCTCGCCGCGGATGTTCAGCACGCCCTTCATGCGCAGGATGTCCTCGCCGCGACTCTGCAGCAGATAGGACAGCCAGTCGTTCACCTTGCGCGCATCCAGCGGACGCGGATCGCTGATGCCGATCGAGCTGATTTCCTGGTCGTGGTGGTGCGAGGCGAACTGGCGTTCGGCCACTGGCTGCTTGCCGAGCTGCAGGCCGAACTCCGCCGGATGATGCTCGCAGAAGAGCACGTAATCTCCCGCTTCCGGGATATCGAGGCAGTACTGGCCGCCCATGCATTCCATCGCGAGCGCATGCGGATGCGCGGCCGGCGACAGGTGACCCCCGCTTTCCACGCGCACGGCCTTCTCGGCGAAGGCGCGTACGGCAGGCTCGATCTGCGCGTCGAGCGCCTCGGGCGTAGCGGCGGTCGCCGGCAAGACCAGGACCTTCAGGTCCGCGTGCGAATGGCCGTGGTCATCGTGGCCATGGTCATCGTGGTCGTGGTCGTGGTCGTGGTCGTGATGGTCATGGCCACCGTGCTCGCCAGTCGCCTTCAGGATGTTCATGCCCTTGGCGAGCGAGTAGACACCGGCCCATTCGAAGGGATACTGCGGCTCGAGGAAGCTGCCATCCGTCGCCAGCGCGCGCTCGAGGTCGAAGGCGCCCAGACCCAGCACGGTGTCGATCGGGACGACCGCGTTCTGCGCACGGTGGATTTTCGCCGTGCCGTTGATCGCCCGGATCTCGCGCTCGATGCGTGCAAGGTCGGCCTCACTGACTAGGTCGGTCTTGTTGAGCAGGACGACGTCCGCGAACCCCACCTGGATGGACGGTTCCTTCATGTCCTTCAGGTGCTGCTCGAAGTGGCGTGCATCGACCAGCGTGACGATGGCATCGATCGTGAACTGCGCCTTCAGGTCATCGTCGAGGAAGAAGGTCTGCGCGACGGGGCCTGGGTCGGCCATGCCGGTCGTCTCGATCAACACGTGGTCAAAGCGCTCACGGCGCTTGAGCAGCTGGTTCAGCACGCGGATCAGGTCGCCACGCACCGTGCAGCAGATGCAGCCATTGCTGGTCTCGAAGATCTCTTCTTCCGCACCGATCACGAGCTGGTGGTCGACACCCACTTCGCCGAATTCGTTTTCGATGACCGCAATGCGTTTGCCGTGGTTCTCGGACAGGATGCGGTTCAGCAGCGTCGTCTTTCCGGCACCGAGGAAGCCGGTGAGCACGGTCACCGGGATGCGTTTCACGTCAGTCATGATTTCTTCCGATTGAGGAGCAGGGCGCGCAGGGGCGCGAAGGCGAGAACGCGCGGCAGCAGCCAGTACAACGCCCGGCGCGGCCAAGGCGCGCGCCGCGGTGGCACGGCCGCGAAGAATACGGCTTCGAGCGAGTCGTGGCGCGGGGTTGTCGGGGAGCTTTGGCCGGGTTCCATCCCGGCGAGGTTACCGGCGTGCCGTCAGCCAGTCGATTGTTGCCGACAGGGGCATGGGCCGGGACCAGCGGTAGCCTTGAGCCTTGTCGTAGCCCAACTCGGATAACACGGCGGCCTGGGAGGCGGTTTCCACGCCCTCCGCGACGGCGGACATGCCGCAGCTGCGCGCCATCGCGAGCAGGGCGATGCAGATCGAGCGGTGGCGCGGATCCGATTCGACGTGGTTCACGAAATGCCGATCGATCTTGACGGTATCGAAGGGCAGGGACTGCAGGTAGGACAGCGAGGCGTGGCCCGTACCGAAGTCATCCAGCGCCAGCTTCAGACCGAGCCCCTTGATGTCACGCAGCAGGTCGCCGGCAGGACCGTTCGGGTCGAGCCACTGCGACTCCGTGACTTCCAGGCAGATCCGCGGCACGACTGCCGGATAGGTCTCCACGAGACCCTTCACTTCATCGAGGAACTGCCGGTTCATCAACTGCCGCACCGAGACGTTCACGTTCAGGTAGAAGCCCGTCAGCGGACCGGGGTCCTGGGCGAGCAGTGCAAAGGCCTCTTCCAGCATGCGGCGGCCGAGCTCGTGAATGAGTCCCGTGTACTCAGCCACTTCGATGCATTCGGCCGGCGACACCTTGGACAGGGCCGGGTCGCGCATGCGCAGCAACATCTCGAACCCCTGTACCTCTCCCGAGTCCAGCGAAACGATGGGCTGGAAGAACGGCACGATCGCATCCGGAGCGCGCAGCGCGAACGCCATACCGCGTGCCAGCCCGGTGCGAAGCTTCCAGCGCTTGGACGCCACCGCGTTGGCGACCGCGGTCCGGTCGCCGCCGTCGGATTTCGCGCGCCGGGCCATCTCGTCGGCCTGGCCGATGATCTCACCGAAGTCGGCCCCGGCATCTTCCGACCGGGCATCAACGACACCCGCCGAATAACGCACCTGCACCGGGAGCGCCCCCAGATTGATGGACAGCGCGAGCGATTCGCGCAGCTGCTCGAGACGGGCCTGCACCATGTCGACGGACTCGTCGAACACGATCACGAATTCATCGCCACCGAAGCGCGCGATCAGCGCGGTGTCCCCGGCGTATTCACGCAGGCGCAAGGCCACGTCCTTCAGCAACTGGTCGCCCTGGATGTGGCCAAAGGTGTCGTTGATGGCCTTGAAGTTGTCGAGGTCCAGGAAGGCGACGGACAGGCAACCGCCCTCGCTGCGGGCCCGCTCAAGCCAACGCGGCCCCTCTTCGTCCAGCAGACGACGGTTGCCCAAGGTCGTCAGGACATCATGCGTCGCACGGTATTGCTGAGCGGCATCGTCCCGATAGCGCTCGATGGCCATGCTCGCCAGATGCGCGAAATGATCAACCAGCGCTTCGTCGTCGTCCGTCATGGGGCGCACGTCGGGGTGATACATCCCGAACACGCCGAGCAGGCTGCCATCCCGGCTTGCGATCAGCGGCGACGACCAGGCCGAACGGATCTCGTACTGGCGGCACAGGGCATGGAAATCCTCCCAGAGCGGGTCCTCGAACACGTCCTGGCTGATGACGCGCTCATTGAGGTAGGCACAGGTACCGCAACTGCCGGCCTTGGGTCCGGGCACCAGGCCATCGACCGTCTCCGCGAAGCTGCCAGGCAGGCTGCCGTATCCACCGCGACGGAGGCGGCCGGACTCAGGCTCCCAGCGCAGGATCGAACCCTTCATGCCAGGGATCCACGACTCGCTGAAATGCGCGATGGCGGACAGCGATTCCTGCAGCGGGGCGTTGCGCGAGATCAGCGCCAGCACGTGCCGCTGCATGTCGAGCAGCTGCTCGATCGTGGCGCGTTGCCCGTCTTGCCGATTGATGACGAATTGATCCACGACTGCCCCTTCGGGGCGCACGCCCGCGCCGCCGATTTTCACTGTCAGTCGAAGCTAGCAAGGGCCCGTGAAACCCTTGCGTTCAAATAAAACCAAATTGGATTTTTTGCCGCAGGGCATCAAGCCCGGCCGGCGGTGTCCATCTCCCACACGTAAAGCGGCGTGTCGCGGATCAACCAGAACCCGGCGCCCATGTGCTTGAAGTGCTTCGACAGCTCTTTGCGGTACCAGGCGCCGGTGCGCAGCATCACGGCCGGGTCCGTGCGCGACTGGTCGCAGTTCTCTTCCCAGTCTTCCTTGGTCAGTGCGCCGAAATACAGCACGCCGCGGCAGACGCGGGCGAGATTGGCGACGGCGCGGCGCACCTCAAGGGGCTTGAGGTACTGGATGACGTCGTAGCAGATCACGACATCGTATTTCTCGCGTGCCGTGAAATCCTGGATGCCGACCTGCCGCCAGCCGAAACGCTTGCAGAGGTATTCGCTGACTTCCAGCCCGACGTATTCGGCCTTGGGCCAGGCCTTCAGCAACGGCTTGCGCAACAGGCCCACACCACAACCGGCATCAAGGATGCGCTTCACCGGTTGGCCCACGTGGTCCGTGAACCCGGCGATCAGCCGGCCCCGTGCGTCCATCTCGGCCTGGTTCGTTACCGCGGTGCGGTGATCGAAATAGAACCGCTCGTAGTAGTCCTCATCGAAACGCTCTTTTACGGCCACGGATATTCCTGCCCAATTGTCGGTAAAATCGCCGGCCGATAGACACGGCAGGCAGCATGGTAAGCAAAAGTCCCCGCGTCGGCTTCGTCAGCCTGGGCTGCCCGAAGGCGACGGTCGATTCCGAGCGCATCCTCACGCAGCTGCGCATCCGCGGCTACGAGATCGCGCCGAACTATGAATCGGCCGACCTGGTCGTCGTGAACACCTGCGGCTTCATCGAATCCGCGATCGACGAATCGCTCGAGGCGATCGGCGAAGCGCTGGATGCCAACGGCCGCGTCATCGTCACCGGCTGCCTCGGCGCGAACCCGGCCAAGGTGCTCGAAAAACATCCGCGCGTGCTCGGCGTCACCGGCCCGCATGCCACCGAGCAGGTGGTGCGCACCGTCGAACAACACCTGCCGCGCCCGCATGACCCCTTCCAGGACCTCGTGCCGCCGCAGGGCGTCCGCCTCACGCCGCGGCATTACTCGTACCTGAAGATCTCCGAAGGCTGCAACAACCGCTGCAGCTTCTGCATCATCCCGGCCCTGCGCGGCGACCTCGTATCGCGACCCATCGATGACGTGATGCGCGAGGCCGAGCGCCTCGTCGCCGCGGGGACGCGCGAGCTGCTCGTCATTTCGCAGGATACCAGCGCCTATGGCGTGGATCTGCGCTATCAGAAAGGCAGCTTCCGCGGCACGGAATACGAGACGCGCTTCGTGGACCTGGCCCGTGCGCTGGGCACGCTGGGTGTCTGGACGCGCATGCACTATGTCTATCCCTATCCGCATGTCGACGGGGTGATGCCGCTGATGGCCGAGGGCAAGGTGCTGCCTTACCTCGACATCCCCTTCCAGCACGCGAGCCCGACGGTGCTCAAGCGCATGAAGCGCCCGGCCCACTCGGAAGACACGCTGGCCCGCCTGCAGGCTTGGCGCCGCGAAGTGCCAGACCTCACGATCCGCTCCAGCTTCATCGTCGGCTTCCCGGGTGAGACGGACGAAGAGTTCAACCAGCTGCTCGACTGGATCGAGGCCGCGGAGCTAGACCGCATCGGCTGCTTCAAGTATTCGCCCGTCGAGGGTGCCGCGGCCAACGCGCTGGGCGCGCCGGTGCCCAGCGAAGTCATGGAAGAACGTTACGAGACGTTGATGGCGCTGGCGCAGGACCTGAGCGAAGAGCGCCTGGCCCGCAAGATCGGGCAAACGCTCGATGTGATCGTCGATCGCGTCGACGGCGACGTGGCCGAAGCCCGCACGAAGGGCGATGCGCCGGAGATCGACGGCCTGGTGCATGTGAAGGGCGCGAAGGGCCTCAAGGCTGGCGAGTTCGCGCGCGTCACGATCACCGAGGCCGGCAGCTACGACCTCGAGGCGCGACCGGCCAGCTGACTGTCCTCGGGGCGCAGCGTCAGGATCAACAGTGCCGCGAACACCGCCGGCACCGCGAGCACGGGCGCGACCACTGACCAGTCATAGCCCGCGCCACGCATCAATCCGGCAGCCCAGGGCCCGAGCGCCGAACCGATGCGACCGATCGTGACGACGAGCCCGATGCCCGATGCGCGCACGCGCACCGGATAGCACAGCGCGATCACCGAATAGATCGTCGCCGACGAACCCCACATGAAGAAGCCCAGCAACAGCGCCGCGACGTTGAACACGGCCGGCGTGGCGGGCAGCAGGCCGAAGGACGCGATGCCCGCGGACAGGATGACCGCCAGCGCGGGCACCAGCAGCGTGAGCCGCAGGCGCGTGGCAACGAGCCCGAACACGATGCCACCTGCGATGCCTGCCACGCTCCACAGGCTGGACATGTGCACGGCTTCCGACACGGCAAGGCCCCGTTCCGTCGCGAGCTTCGTGTGCCAGTTCACGAAGAAATAGAACGTGAACATGAACAGCGGATACAGCGCGCAGAGCGTGAGGGTCGAGCGGCGGTGCGCGGGCCGCCAGGGCTCGATGAACTGACCTGCGGCGCTGACCGGCGCACCCGGCGGTGGCAACACCGCCAGCGCATCGAGTCCGACGCGTGCGGCATACCGGTTGAATCGCGCCAACGCATGGCGCGGCTGCCGCTCGAGCAGGAACTCCAGCGACTCCGGCAGCCGCCACAGCAGAATGGGGAACAGCACCACGGTCAGCAGGCCACCGAACAGGAAGATGTCGCGCCAGCCACGGTGTTCCAACAACCAACCCGCGATGGGCCCACCGATCGCGCCACCAATCGGATAACCGATCACGACCAGGGCGACCGACAGCTTGCGCCAACGTGTGCCGCTGTATTCGATCGCCAATGTGCCGGCAGTCGTGACCATCGCACCGATGCCCAGGCCCGTTACCAGGCGGCAGACCGCAAGGCCCGCGAGACCCTCGACACGCGATGTCGCGATCATGCCGACCGACATCATCAGCGTGCCGAAGAGGATCACCGGCCTGCGGCCAATGAGGTCTGCGATCACCGCGAAGAGAAAAGCGCCGACGCCGATGCCAATCAGGTTCGCGCTGAACACGGAGCCGGTCTGTTCCGGCGTGAGGCCCCATTCCTTGACGACCACCGGCGCCGCGAAAGTGAGCGCAAGGATGTCGAAGCCATCGATCATGTTGATCAGTACGCAAAGCGCCACGACCAGCACCTGCCAGGCGTTCATCGGACGCTCGCGCAGCGTCTTCATCGGATCAGTCATGCCTTCTCCCCTGTTTCATGCACAATCGGCAGCACGATGAAGCATTCCGCCTCACCGCCCGCCCCACCGCCCGATGTCCCGGCTGCGCCGCCCTGCAGCGCCTGCAACGGCGCCGGCAGCATCGTGATGTCGCTCTGTTGTGGCCGCGGCTGTGCGACCTGCCCGGGCGACGGCTTCATGCAGGCCGTGGACTGCTACCGCTGCCACGGTGCCGGCGTGATCGCAGGCACCGCGGCTTCGATCCCTTAATCCAGCACTGCCTGCATCACGGCCGTTTCAAAGTCGGCCGTCCGTGGCTGGCTCGGCGTTTGCACGAAGAGGATCGCCGTGAGCTTGCGGGCCGGATCCACCCAGAAGTGCGTGCCATAGGCACCGCTCCAGCCAAAGCTGCCGTTGCCCAGCAGCGTGTGGCGTGCGGCCGCATCGGTGATCGTGCGGACGCCCAGGCCATAGCCTTCACCCGGCTGGCGGCCCGGCAGTGTCTCCGGGATCACGCGTGAACCCATGAGGCGCACGCTGGCCGGGCTCAGGATGCGCACGCCCTCCAGCTCGCCACCGTTGGCCAGCA
>CANGMU010000095.1 GCA_947454665.1 Pseudomonadota bacterium
AACAGTGGAAGGCGGGTCTTGCCGAGTGGGACCAGGCTCCCGAGCGCATCGCGCGACTGCGCGACGCGGTGGACATGGCGATCTACACGCCGGGTGCCAGCAGTGGCCTGCCGCTGTCGATGCTGCAGTCTTTCAACGCGCCGCCCGCCACGTTGATCGCAGATGCCACTGCCTTCGCGGAGCGCGTGGCCGCGATGGCCTCGGGCATCCTCACCCTGCTCGGCCGCGACGTGGACCCGCTGCGCAGCCGCGAACACATCCTGATCTCGAGCCTGCTGGAGAAGGCCTGGCGCGACGGCCGGGACATGGACCTCGCGCAGCTGATCGGCGCGATCCAGAAGCCGCCGATCGAACGGCTTGGCGCACTGGACTTGGAAACCTTCTATCCGGCCAAGGAACGCATGGAGCTCGCGCTCGCGCTGAACGCCGTGCTGGCAAGCCCGGGCTTTGCCGCGTGGACACAGGGCGAACCGCTGGATGCACAGCGTCTGCTGTTCACGCCCGAAGGCAAGCCGCGCATCGTGGTGCTGTCGATCGCGCACCTGTCGGACAGCGAACGCATGTTCGTCGTGACGCTGGTGCTGAACGAGATGATCCAGTGGATGCGCAGGCAGTCGGGCACGTCCTCGCTGCGCGCGATCCTCTACATGGACGAGATCGCGGGCTACTTCCCGCCGACCGCGAACCCGCCGTCGAAGCCACCCATGCTGACGCTGCTGAAGCAGGCACGCGCCTTTGGCCTGGGCTGCGTGCTCGCGACGCAGAACCCGGTGGACCTGGACTACAAAGGCCTGGGCAACACGGGCACCTGGCTCATCGGCCGCCTGCAGACCGAGCGCGACCGCGATCGTCTGCTGGATGGCCTGACCAGCGCCCTGGCCGGCAGCACCGATCGCGCGACGCTGGACCGCCTGCTCGCGTCGCTGACGCAGCGCGTGTTCCTGATGCGCAATGTGCACGATGAACAGCCGGCGCTGCTCAAGAGCCGCTGGACGCTGTCCTATCTGCGCGGCCCCTTGGCGCCCGCCGAAATCTCGAAGCTGATGCAGGGGCGCAAGGCCAGCGCCGTCGCCTCGCCGGTCACGCGCGCAGCAGCGGCCGCCTTGGCACCACGCCCTGCGTTGCCCGCCGGCATCGAGGAATACTTTCTGCCCGCGCAGGGTGCGTCCGACGGGCTGACCTACAAGCCTGCGGTCTTCGCGCTGGCCAAGACGCATTACGTGGACGCGAAACTCGGCCTCGACGACTGGCGCACGCTGTCGCTCCTCGCACCCTTGTCCGATGACGGCCAGGATGTGCTGTGGGATGAAGCGCGCCGTACGACGCTGGCCCGTTCAGCGCTCGACGTGGCGCCCGTCGACGGTGCGGACTTCGCGGCGCTGCCCGCCGCCGCAGCGCGGGCCGCAGCGCCCGCGGCCTGGACGAAATCGCTCACCGCGCAGCTTTACGAGAAAGATCGCGCGTTGCGCTTTGTCTGCGATGCGTTGAAAACCTGCTCACAGCCCGGCGAGTCCGAGGGCGAGTTCCGTGCGCGCCTTGCGCTGCAACTGCGCGAACAACGGGACGCGCAGGTCGCCGCGCTGCGCGCGAAATATGCACCGAAGCTGCAGTCCGCCCAGCAAGCCATCGCCCGTGCCCAGGATCGCGCGGAGCGCGAGCAGGCGCAGCTGAGCCAACAGAAACTGCAGACGGTCATCTCCGTCGGTGCCACGGTGCTCAGCGCCTTCTTCGGGCGCAAGGCCGTGAGCGCGACGAGCATCAGCCGCGCAACGACCGCCATCCGAAATGCCGGTCGCATCGGCAGCGAGGCCGCCGATGTGCAGCGGGCCGGCGAAAGCATCGAGCAGTGCCAGCAACACCTCGCGGAACTGACCCAGGAATGCGAAGCGGCCATCGCCAGCTTGGATCGCTCGCTGGATGCCACGACCCTGCCTGTGCGCGTCGTTCAGATCGCGCCCCGCAAATCCGATATCGCCGTCGGCCAAGTCGCGTTGCTCTGGCAGCCCTGGCGACGCGGCGCCGATGGTTTCCCCACCCCCGCTTTTTCACTTCAGGACGCCTGACATGCCTTCTTTCGACGTCGTCTCCGAGATCAACGGCCACGAGCTCTCCAACGCCGTGGACCAGGCCAACCGGGAGCTCGAACAGCGGTTCGACTTCCGCGGCAAGAAGTGCGTCTTCGAGCGCGATCCGAAGGAAGAGTTCGTCGTCATCATGAAAGGCGAGGTGGAATTCCACCTCAAGCAGATGCACGAGATCCTGATCACGCGACTCGTGAAGCGCGGCATCGAAACGCGCAGCATCGAGACCAAGGACGTCGAGAAGAACGTGGCCGAGGCCCGCCAGACCGTGGTGCTGAAGCACGGCATCGACCAGGAAGTCGGCAAGAAGGTGAACAAGCTGATCAAGGACTCGAAGCTGAAGGTCACTTCGCAGATCCAGGACAAGAAGGTGCGCGTCACCGGCAAGAGCCGCGACGACCTGCAGTCCGTCATGGCACTGCTGCGCAAGTCACCTGAAATCGAAGTTCCGCTGCAGTTCGAGAATTTTCGCGATTGACTGACCAGGACATCCGACATGCTCAACATCGCCGAACTGCAGCAGCTGATCACTCACCTTCACGAGAAATACCGCGATCTCGATGAAGGCGAGGTCGCAACCTACATCCCGGAACTGGGCAAGGCGAACCCGGACCACTTCGGAATCTGCGTCTATACGGTCGAGGGTCAGGAAATATCGATCGGGGACACAGGTGTCGAATACACCATCCAGTCGATCTGCAAGCCTTTGGCATTTGCCTATGCGCTGGAAGACCTCGGGCGCGACAAGACCCTGATGCATGTCGGCGTGGAGCCCAGCGGCGACAGCTTCAACTCGATCGAGCTGGATCCCGTTTCACGCAGGCCCTACAACCCGATGGTGAATGCAGGCGCCATAGCAGTTGCCTCGCTCATCAAGGGTGAGAACCCAGAGGCCGGTGTCGGCCGTTTTCTGGAGCGCCTCTGCAAGGCCACAGATCGCAACCTGCGAGTCGACCAGGCAGTCCTGCAATCCGAGACGCTCACGGGGAGTCGAAACAAGGCGATTGCCTATCTGATGCATAATTTCGGTGTGATCGATACCGAAATCGAGCACACGCTGCATCAGTATTTCAGCCAGTGCTCCGTGCTCGTCAACACGCGGGATCTGGCGCTGATGG
Organism: Pseudomonadota bacterium; assembly: GCA_947454665.1. Lineage (GTDB taxonomy): Bacteria > Pseudomonadota > Gammaproteobacteria > Steroidobacterales > Steroidobacteraceae > ZC4RG30. The sequence continues at coordinate 3,200 of CANGMU010000095.1, forward strand.
CAGCCAGCATCGCGAATCTCGGCGAAAACCCGGTCACGGGCGCAGAGGCTTTTTCCGTCCAGTACACGCGGGACGTCCTCGCCACGCTGTTCACCTGCGGCATGTACAACTATGCCGGTGAATGGGCCTATCGAGTCGGCGTTCCCGCGAAGAGCGGCGTGTCCGGCGGCATCATGGGCGTCGTGAACCGCGAAGCTGGGATTGCTGTCTATTCTCCGCGTCTGGATGCGCGCGGAAACAGCGTCCGCGGGATTGCCGTATTCCGCGAGCTGGCGGAAGAATGTGGTCTTCATGCCTTTGATGTGTTCGCATGACCACGCTCGTTGAAAATCTTCTCTCGCGCACGTCGCTCGCTGGCGCGTTCATGACTGACCCTGCGCCCAGCGATGACGAGTTGCGCCTGATACTGGGTGCGGCACAGCGCGCGGCAGACCACGGGCGTCTGCAGCCCTGGCGGTTCTTCGTGGTGCGGCCGGCAGACTACGACGCCTTCTTTGACAGGATGGCCGCCGCAGCAACACGCCAGCAGGGCGATCCAGAGCGGTACACGCAGAACCGCGAGAAATACCGGCTCACGGCTCGGGCACCGCTGCTCGTGGTGGCAGCCGCGAAGATCGACACCGCACACAAGGTGCCGGCCATCGAACAGGCCTTTGCTGCGGCGGGCGCCACGCAACTCGTGCTGACCGCAGCGCATGCGCTGGGATACGCAGGCTTTCTCTTTTCGGGCCTCGGCGTATTCGATGTCGGCTTCAAGGCGGAGCTGGGCCTCACGTCCACCGACCACCTGATCGGCGTGATCTGCCTGGGCACGCCCAATGGCCCCGGCAAGCCGGGACCGAGCGCGGCGGAGGCGGTGGAGAAGGGCCTCGCAGCAACCGCGATGCAATGGACCGCTGCAGGAGGCGCCAGCACATGGCGGACCTGAAGCTCAAGGACCTGCGTTATCTGGTGGCCGTCGCGGACACCCGCCATTTCGGTCATGCCGCGGCACGCTGCTTCGTCAGCCAGCCGACGCTGTCCGCACAGCTCAAGAAGCTGGAGGACTATCTCGGCGTGCAGTTGGTCGAGCGCCAACCCCGTCGCATCACGCTGACTGAAGCAGGTCAGAGCGTTGTCGCCCATGCACGCCGCATTCTCGAAGCCAGCGACGAGATTGTCACCGTGGCGCAGCGCCAGCGCGACCCGCTGGCGGGACGCTTGCGACTGGCCCTGCTGCCGACGATCGGCCCGTACCTGCTGCCCTTTGTCGCCTCGCGGCTGCACAAGGCGTTGCCGCGGCTCGACCTGCTGCTCTATGAGCATCAGACCGGCCCGCTGCTCGAGAAGCTGCAATCCGGCGAGATCGATGGCGGCGTGCTCGCGCTGCCAGCGGATGCGGATGGGTTGGCGTCCATGCCGCTGTACGACGAACCCTTCGTGCTGGCCGTGCCGTCGGACCATGTGTTGGCGAAGCGCAAGACCGCGAAACCTGCAGACCTGGACGGCCAGACCTTGCTGCTGCTCGAGGACGGCCACTGCCTGCGCGACCAGGCCTTGGCGGTGTGTTCGCTCAGCAATGCCCAGGAAAAGCAGGACTTCCGGGCGACCTCGCTGGAAACGCTGCGACAGATGGTGGCATCGGGCGCCGGCATCACGCTGCTGCCGGACCTGGCCAGCCGCGGCGCCTATGGCACGGCACATGGCGTGACCATCGTGCCCTTCGTGAAGCCGGCGCCGGTGCGACACATCGGCATCGTGTGGCGCAAATCCAGTGCGCGCGCAAAGGCCATCGAGGCGGTCGGCAAGGAAATCGCCGACGCCGTCCAAAAGCTGTTCAAGGTCTGATCCGATGACGACCTCCCGCGGCGAGGTCTCTCCCTACGACTGGATGGTCTGGCCCGACGGCGCGCTGGAAGCCGCGCTTGCGCAGGACGTTCGCCGCCGCGACGTCGTTGCCTATCTGAGCGAACGTGAATACGCCACGCTGGCGCCCCTGGCACGTGCCGCGGCCCATGCCGCCCGCGATCCGGAACGCGTGGCGTACCTGATCCCCGGAATCATGGGATCGCAACTGGGCCTGCAACGCAATGCCGGCGAACCGCCTGACCTTTTGTGGCTGGATCCGATGGATCTGCAGCGAGGCAGGCTCATGGATCTCTCGCTGGATGCTGTACCGAGCGGCGCCGGCAGTGCACCGATCATCTCGCTGGGCGCGATGCCCTATAGCTATCTCGCGCTGAAACTGCGGCTTGAAGCGGCCGGCTTCACCGTGCGTTGGGCTGATTACGATTGGCGGCTCAGCATCGAGGACAACGGTGCACGGCTCGCAGCGCGCCTCACGGCCGAACCAGCGCGCCGGCAATACCTGGTCGGCCACAGTCTGGGTGGACTGGTGGCGCGAGCAGCCCTGGCCGCCAGCGATGCATCGATCGAAAGACTGGTGACGCTGGGCACGCCGCATGGCGGCAGTTTCGCGGCCCTGCAGGCCCTGCGTGCGAGCTACATCACCGTGCGACGCATCGCCCAGCTCGACCCCTCGCGCAGCGCGGAGCAACTTGCCGAATCGGTCTTCGCAAGCTTCCCGAGCCTGTACCAGATGCTGCCCGCACGCTGCGGCACCTTGAACCTGCGTGACCTACGACAATGGCCCGATTCGATGCCCCGGCCGCGCACGGATCGACTGCGAGAGCTGGGCATACCGCAGCTGCCTTGGAACGATGGGCGCAGCCATTGCATCGCCGGCAGTGGTTTCGACACGGTGGCCCGCGTGACAGTGGACGGCAGGCAGTTCCGCTACCACATCACGCGCGACGGCGATGGCACCGTGCCCTGCGAGTCCGCCGCGCCGACGGGCCAACCCGTGCGCTATGCGTCGACGATGCACGGTGAACTGCCCCGCGATGCCGCCGTCGCCCAGGCCGTCATCGACCTCCTGGACGCAGGTCGTACACAAGCGCTTTTCGATTCGCCGCCCAACGTGCCAGCGGGCTCGCGCAGCGTGCTGGATGCCGAGCTGCAATCGGCCTGCCGTAACAAGCTCAACTGGGCGACACTGGCGCCGGCCGAACGGCGCGACTGGTTCGCATCCCTGAACCAGCCGGTAGCCGCAGGCAGTCCGCTGGAGCCTTCTGCATGACCGCCACCGCCCCGCCCACCGTGATCCTCTGGTTCCGGCAGGACCTGCGCCTCGCCGACAATCCCGCGCTCGATGCCGCCGTGAAGAGCGGCGCGCGCATCGTGCCGGTCTACCTCTGGAGCCCGGAAGAAGAAGGTGGTTGGGCGCCCGGCGCCGCGTCCCGCTGGTGGCTGCATCGATCGCTGAAGGATCTGGATAAGCGTCTGGGCGAAAAAGGTTCGCGGCTGCTCATCCGTCGCGGCCCTGCGCTGGTCGCGCTGCGCGAACTCGCGGCCCAATGTGGCGCGCAGGCCATCTACTGGAATCGTCGCTACGAGCCTGCGGCGGTGGCGGTCGAGAACATGCTGCGCGACCTGCTGCCGCATGCGGGCGTGCTTGCACACAGCTTCCAGGCATCACTGCTCGCGGAGCCCTGGTCCATCCAGACCAAGACCGGCGGGCCCTACCAGGTGTTCACGCCCTTCTGGCGCGCCTTCCTGCAGCAGGTGAAGGTGGGCGCCCCGATCGGGTCGCCCGGCTCCATCCCCGCGCCTGCACAGTGGCCGGAGTCGTTGCCGCTGGACGCCTTGCAACTGATTCCGCACATCCCCTGGCACCAGTCGCTCGAAGCACACTGGACACCCGGCGAAGCCACGGCGCGCGAACGGCTGCTCACCTTCAGCAAGGGTCCGCTCGCTGAATACGACACCGGCCGCGATCTGCCCGCGATCGATGGGACGTCACGCCTGTCGCCGCACCTGCACTTCGGCGAAGTCTCTCCGCGACAGGTCTGGGCACAAGCCAGCAAGTTCAGCGACACCTCAAGCCGATACCACGCCGAGATCGTGTGGCGGGAATTTGCCGCCCACCTGCTGCATCACTTCCCGACGTTGCCAGAGCGGCCGAAGAACGCGGCTTTCGAAAAACTCGCCTGGCGCAACAACGCGCAGGATTTCGAGGCCTGGTGCCACGGACGCACCGGCATCGCCCTGGTCGACGCCGGCATGCGCCAGCTCTGGCAGACCGGCTGGATGCACAACCGCGTGCGCATGGTCGTCGGTTCGCTGCTCGTGAAGAACCTGCTGCATCCGTGGCAGGACGGCGAGCGCTGGTTCTGGGACACGCTGGTCGACGCGGACCTCGCGAGCAATGCGATGGGCTGGCAATGGGTGGCGGGCACGGGCCCGGATGCTGCGCCCTTCTTCCGCGTGTTCAACGCGGACACGCAGGCGGAGAAATTCGATTCCAGCGGCGAATACCGTCGACGCTGGATCCCCGAGATCGGCACAGCTGACTATCCCAAGCCGATCGTGGACCTGAAGTCCACGCGACAGCGCGCGCTCGATGCCTACCAGGCCCTCCGCGGCCCTCAGGCCTGACGCGCCCAGCGCAGCAGCGTTGCGAAGTTCGGCGGCTTGCCGTGCATCAGCAAGCCGATGCGGAAGATCTTCGCGGCGAACCACACGGCCACCGCCGCGCCCAGCACACCGACGCCGATCGACAGCAACACCTGCCACAGCGGCGGCGGTGAATCGGATGCCAGCCGCACCATCATCACGAAGCTGTTGACCGGCGGCAGCAGGCTCATCACGACCGAGAGCGGTGCGTCCGGATTGCGGCCGACCATCGGCGACAGCGCATAGGGCACCAGCATCAGCATCACGACGGGCCCCATGAGCGACTGGGCATCGGCCACCTGGTTCACCGCCGCACCGATGGCCATCATCAGCGCGCCGAACACGAGATAGGCCAGCAGGAAGAACACGACCACATACAGGATCAGCATCGGATCCAGCAGCCCGAAGAGTGCGAACTGCAAGAGCATC
>CANGMU010000096.1 GCA_947454665.1 Pseudomonadota bacterium
AGCAGCCCGACCACGAAGGGAACGAAAGTGTCGCTGCGCGATATCGTCCCGTCGAGGTCGAAGACTGCGAGTCGGCGGGTGCCGGTCAGGCCGCCGTCCCGGCGCCAGCCAGCTGACGCAGCACATAGTGTAGGATGCCGCCGTGCTGGAAGTAGTCGCGCTCCTTCGGCGTGTCGATGCGGACACGCGCCGTGAACGTCGTCTGCTTGCCGTCGGCACCCGTGGCGACCACGGTGACCTGCTTCGCGTTGCCCTGGTCGAGGCCCTGGATCTCGAACGTCTCCTGGCCCGTGAGGCCCAGCGACGGCGCCGTCTGGCCATCGACGAACTGCAGCGGCAGCACGCCCATGCCGATCAGGTTCGAGCGGTGGATGCGCTCGTAGGTCTCGGCGATGACCGCCTTCACGCCCAGCAGCATCGTGCCCTTGGCCGCCCAGTCGCGCGAGGAGCCGGTGCCGTATTCCTTGCCCGCCAGGATGATCAGCGGCGTGCCGGAAGCCTTGTACTTCATGGCCGCGTCGTAGATCGACATCTGCTCGCCCGACGGGATGTGCAGCGTGATGCCGCCTTCCGTGCCCGGCAGGAGCAGGTTGCGCAGGCGGATGTTGGCGAAGGTGCCACGCATCATCACTTCGTGGTTGCCGCGACGCGCGCCGTACTGGTTGAAGTCGGCCGGCTGCACGCCCTGTTCCATGAGGTACTTCGCGGCCGGGCTCGTCTTGGCGATGTTACCCGCCGGGGAGATGTGGTCGGTCGTGACCGAATCGCCCAGCAGCGCCAGTGCGCGGGCGCCCTTGATCTCGCCGATCGCGGCCGGCGTCATCGTCATGCCATCGAAGTAGGGCGGGTTGCGCACGTAGGTGGACTTGTCGTCCCAGGCGTAGCTCTTGCCGGCGGGGACCTTGATGGCCTGCCAGCGCTCGTCGCCCAGGAACACGTTCGCATAGCTCTTGCGGAACATCTCCGAGGTGATGTGCTGCGAGACTTCGTCAGCGACTTCCTTCGTGGTCGGCCAGATGTCCTTCAGGAACACCGGCTGGCCGTTGCTGCCCGTGCCCAGCGGCTCGGTGTTCAGGTCCAGGTCCAGCGTGCCGGCGAGCGCATAGGCCACGACCAGCGGCGGCGAAGCGAGGTAGTTCTGCTTCACTTCCGGGTGCACGCGGCCGTCGAAGTTGCGGTTGCCCGAGAGCACCGACGTCGCGATCAGGTCGCCGGCCTTCACGCCTGCAGAGATCTCCGGCTTCAACGGACCGGAGTTGCCGATGCAGGTCGTGCAGCCGAAGCCAACGACGTTGAAGCCGATGCCGGCCAGTTCATCCAGCAGGCCGGCGGCCTGCAGGTAATCCTCGACGACGCGCGAGCCCGGCGCGAGGCTGGTCTTCACCCACGGCTTGCTGTTCAGGCCGACCTTGCGTGCGTTGCGCGCGACGAGGCCCGCGGCCATCAGCACGTAGGGGTTCGAGGTGTTGGTGCAGCTGGTGATGGCGGCGATGAGCACCGCACCGTCCTTCAGCTCGAAGGTCTTGCCGTCGACCGTGACCATGGCCTTGCCCGTGGCGCCCGGGTTCTTCTTGGCGCGCTCTTCGGCCTGCTTGGCGTAATGCGCGTTGAAGGTCTGCTTGGCGATCTTCAGCGGCACGCGGTCCTGCGGGCGGCTCGGGCCGGCAAGGCTCGGCTCGACCGTCGACAGATCCAGTTCCAGCACGTCGGTATAGTCGGCGGGCGTCTGGCCGTTCAGGCGCCACAGGCCCTGGGCCTTGGCGTATTCCTCGACCAGCTTCACCTGATCTGCCGGACGACCCGACAGCGTGAGGTAGCGGATCGTTTCTTCATCGATCGGGAAGATGGCGCAGGTGCTGCCGAATTCCGGCGACATGTTGCCGATGGTCGCGCGATCCGCGAGCGGCAGGTTGGCGAGGCCATCGCCGAAGAATTCGACGAACTTCTCGACCACGCCCTTCTTGCGCAGCATCTGCGTGATGGTCAGCACGAGGTCGGTGGCCGTCGTGCCGGCCGGCAGCTGGCCGTTGAGCTTGAAGCCGATGACCTGCGGAATGAGCATGGTGACGGGCTGGCCCAGCATCGCGGCTTCGGCCTCGATGCCGCCGACGCCCCAGCCCAGCACGCCCAGGCCGTTGATCCTCGTCGTGTGCGAGTCGGTGCCGACCACGGTGTCCGGGTAGGCCTGCGCCGGCGAGCCTTCCTTCGGGAAGATCACGCGACCGAGGTGCTCGACGTTCACCTGGTGGACGATGCCAGTGTTCGGCGGGACGACCTTGAAGTTGCGGAAGGCGCTCTGGCCCCAGCGCAGGAAGGCGTAACGCTCGCCGTTGCGCTCGAACTCCAGCTTGGTGTTGTCGGCCAGCGAGTGGCTCGTGCCGTAGGCATCCACCTGCACCGAGTGGTCGACGACCATCTCGGCCGGGGCCAGCGGGTTCACCTTCTCGGCGTCGCCGCCGAGGCGGGCAATGGCTTCACGCATCGCGGCCAGGTCCACGACGCAGGGCACGCCGGTGAAGTCCTGCATGATCACGCGCGCCGGCGTGAAGCTGATTTCATGGGAAGGCGCGGCCTTCGCGTCCCAGGCCAGCAGCGCGTCGATGTCCGCGCGCGTCACGTTCACGCCGTCCTCGAAGCGGAGCAGGTTCTCGAGGAGGATCTTCAGCGAATAGGGCAGACGGGCCACCTTGTCGGCCGGCAGCGCCTTCAGGCTCCAGATGTCGTAATCCGTCGCGCCGGAGCGCAGGGTGGTGCGGGCCTTGTAGCTGTCGGTCATCGGGGGCTCCTGGGAGTTAAGCCGCCCATTATAGCCGCGTTTCGACGATCACTCCCCCGCCGAGACAGCGATCCCCTTCATAAAACACCGCAGATTGGCCCGGCGTGACGGCCCGTTGCGGTTCCTGCGGCAACAGTTCCACGTTCCCGTCCGGTTGTGGCAGCAACTGCGCGGACTGGTCTGGCTGTCGATACCGCAGTTTCACGCCGACCAGGCGCGCTTGCTGAGGCGGCGGCGCCAGCCAGTTCAGCGCCTCGACCCGCACGCTCCGGCAGTACAACGCCGGATGCTCCGCGCCCTGCACGACGACGAGCACGTTGCGCGCCACGTCCTTGGCCGCAACGAACCAGGGCGCCTCATCGAAGCCCTTCATGCCGCCCAGGTGGATGCCGCCCCGCTGGCCGAGCGTGTAGTACGCCAGCCCCTCGTGTTCGCCGATCCGGCGGCCGTCCGGCGTCTCGATCGGGCCGGGCTCCGCATGCAGGTGCTGCGCGAGGAATTCGCGGAAGGGACGTTCGCCGATGAAACAGATGCCCGTGCTGTCGCGCTTGGCGTGGACCGGCAAGCCGGCTTCCCGGGCGATGTCCCGCACTTCGGTCTTGTGCAGGGCGCCCAGCGGCATCAGCGCGCGCGCGAACTGCGAGCGGTGCACGGCATGCAGGAAATAGCTCTGGTCCTTGCCCGGGTCGATGCCTTTCAGCAGCGCCGGGCCTTCCGGGCCCTGTTCGACGCGCGCGTAGTGGCCGGTGGCCAGCGCGTGGCCGCCCAGTCGCAGCGCATGGGCGAGGCAGTCGCCGAACTTGATCTCGCGATTGCAGAGCACGTCCGGGTTCGGCGTGCGGCCGGCGCGGTACTCGGCGAGAAAGTGCGCGAACACGCGGTCACGATACTGCGCCGACAGGTCCACGCGATGCAGCGCGATGCCCAGTTCATCGGCCACCGCGCGAGCGTCCTGATAATCCTGGGCGGTCGTGCAGTAGCCCTCGTCGTCTTCCCAGTTGTGCATGAACAGGCCCTGCACGTCATGGCCCGCGCGGCGGAGCAGCAGCGCGGTGACGGCGGAGTCCACGCCGCCAGAGAGGGCGACGATGATGCGGGTAGAGGAGGTCGGCACGGGCGGCATGATAGCCGTCCGACGGTGCGGGATCAGCGCGATGAACCCGCGACGGCACGGACCGGCAGGTCACCCTGCGGGTCGATGAACTGCATCGCCGAGAGGTCGAAGCGGCGGCCAGCGAGGTAATCGTCCAGGCACTGCAGCACCAGCGGGCTGCGCAGCCGGGGCGTTGCGCCCACCAGTTCGTCGCGGGTCATCCACTGTGCGCGCAGGATGCCGTGGTCCAGGCGCCGTCGGGTGTCGTGCTGCGTGACGTCGCCGGCCAGCGCGAAACGCAGCGTGCTGCGGCCATTGTCCGGGTTGCGCCAGAGATAGGTACCGATGAGGTGCCGAGGCTCGAAGGTCCAGGCGGTTTCCTCGAGCGTCTCGCGGATCGCGGCATTGACGATTGATTCGCCGTCTTCGACATGGCCGGCTGGCTGGTTGAAGACGGCCTGCGACTTGATCAGTTCCTCGACAATGAGGAAGCGGCCGTCGCGCTCGACGACGGAAGCCACGGTGAGGTCGGGGCGCCAGGTCATGGAAGCAGTATAGGCGACCGCGGCAGGCATTCGCGGGGCGGGTCAGCCGTGCAGGACGCGGGGCGCCTGGCCCTCGGCGCTGCCCTGCCAGATCTCGTCGAATTCCTTGAGGTGCAGTCGTGCGATCAGGGGCTGGTTGAAACCGGAGATGCCTTCCCAGCTGGCTGCGCGCGTCCGGTAGAGCACGGAACGGTCATCCGCGATCAGCATGGCGCTGCGGCGGTCACGGAATTGCTGGGCAGCAACGCGGATTTCGATGCAGGTGGTCAGCCTGCGCGCCATGGCCACGAAGCGATTGCTGTTGCCCACGACACCCAACGGCTCGTGAACCAGCAGGCGCACCTTGGCGAAGCTGCGAGCCAGCACGAAGCGCTTGATGACATCCAGGAAGGCCGGCTGGTCATACACCTCCGGTTCCAGGTCTGCCGAGTAGATCGACAGCAGCCGCGTCGCGGTCTGTGCCGTGCGCAAGGCGGCAACCCGGACATCGTCCAGGCAGGTCAGCAGGTTCAGCGGTTCAACGCGCGGACCGGTGTCGAGCAGGGCGGCGGGCAGTTGCGCCACCGGCCCATGCAGGAAGTCCAGAGTGTGTCTTGAGGCCATGCCCCGACTCTAGGAAGCCGGGGCCGACGCAAGGTGTGGTCCGCGTCACGGTTTGCCCCGGGACGGGGCGCGAGTCACTGGAACTGAGGACTGGTTCCAGTGCTTATGTTCAACCAACGCTGCGACGGGCCAGCGATTCGGCGGCACCGAGATAGGTGGCCGGCGTGAGGGCCGAAAGGCGTTCGCGCTCCGCAGGCGGCAGCGGCAGTGTCGCGATGAAGCCCACCAGGAGCTCGCGATCGATCGGGCGGCCACGCGTGAAATCCTTCAGCAACTCGTAGCCGTTCGGCACGCCGGCCGCGCGCAGCACGGTTTGCACGGCTTCGCCCAGCACTTCCCAGGCGTCATTGAGGTCGCCGGCAATGCGCGCTTCGTTGGCAGCGATCTTGCCCAGGCCGCGCAGCGCGGCCTTCCACGCAAGCAGCGCATGGCCGAACGCCACGCCGAGGTTGCGCAGCACGGTCGAGTCCGTCAGGTCGCGCTGCCAGCGCGACACGGGCAGTTTTTCCGAGAAATGGCGCAGCAGGGCGTTCGCGATACCGAGGTTGCCTTCCGCATTCTCGAAATCGATCGGGTTGATCTTGTGCGGCATCGTCGACGAGCCGACTTCACCTGCGACCGGCTTCTGCTTCAGGTAGCCGAGCGAGACATAGCCCCAGATGTCGCGGCACATGTCGATGCCGATGACATTGATTGCGGCCACGGCGTCGCAGTACTCGCCGATCCAGTCATGCGGTTCGATCTGCGTCGTGTAGGGGTTCCATTCCAGGCCCAGCACGCCCACGAAGGATTTCGAGACGGCGACCCAGTCCGTGCCCGGCACGGCGGCCAGGTGGGCGTTCAGGTTGCCCGTAGCGCCGTTGAACTTCCCGAGAATGGGGACGGCCGCCAGTCGCGCGCGGGCGCGTTCGAGGCGCGCAACGATGTTCGTGAATTCCTTGCCCAGCGTCGTCGGCGTGGCAGTCTGGCCGTGCGTGCGCGACAGCATGGGCAACGCGGCATAGCGCTCCGCCGACGTGCGGAGCGAGGCGATCAGCGCGTCGACGGCCGGCAGCATCACCGTTTCGCGCGCGGTCTGCAGCATGCGCGCATAGCTGGTGTTGTTGATGTCTTCCGACGTGCAGCCGAAATGCACCAGCTCCAGGTGTGCGGGCGTCGCGCCGGCAGCAGCGAGACGGTCGCGGACGAAGTACTCCACGGCCTTCACGTCGTGGTTGATCTTCTGTTCGATTGCCTTGACGGTCGCCGCCGCGTCCTCGCCCGGGTCCTGGGCCATCGCCTCGATGCAGGCCAGCGCAGCAGGCGGCAGCGGCGTCTGGAGGAGCGACGGCACCTGGGTGGCCAGATGACCGATCCAGAGCGCCTCGACGCGCGCGCGTTCGCGGATCAGTGCCGCCTCCGACAGCACGGCTGCCAGGGAAGCCGTGGCTGCGCGATAGCGGCCGTCGACGGGAGAAAGGGCATTCAGCGCGCTGGAGTCCATGCGAGGTCCGGGATGGTCAAAGGGGAGTGATAGAGTCGAATGATAACGCATGGCAGGCAGGGGCTTTCGGGGCGCGGTGGCAGACGTGGCGACAGGAACGGGAAAAATGCCGCATGGCGCGCTCGCACGAGCCCTGGAGCGGGTGGCCGATCCGGCACTGGCGCCACAGGGAGGCGCTGGCCCGCGGCTCGGTGCGCACGCGGGTCCCATTCCTTCGCACCTGCAGGCGCTGTTGCCCAAGGATCCGGTGCCGGCCGCGGTGCTCCTGGCGCTGCTCGAGGGTGACGATCCGGGCATCCTGCTGACCGTGCGCGCGGCGCACCTGCGCAAGCATGCGGGCCAAATCTCCTTCCCCGGTGGTCGCATCGAGCGCGACGATGCGGATGCCGCGCAGGCGGCCCTGCGCGAGGCGCAGGAAGAGATCGGCCTTCAGCCGGATGCAGTCCAGCTGATCGGCTGCTTGCCGGACCAGATCGTGCTCACGGGCTTTCGCATTACGCCGGTCGTCGGTCGAGTCATCGGGCCGTTCACGCCACAGCCGGATCCGGGCGAGGTGAGCGCGGTCTTTACCTTGCCACTCTCGCAGTTGCTGGATGGCCGCAACCACCAGACCTATCGTCGTGATGTCGGCGGCACCGAGGTCGAGATGCGCGACATCCGTTACGGTGCGCACCGCATCTGGGGTGCCACCGCCGGCATCCTGCTCACCTTCAGGGAGTACCTGCTTGTCGACTGATACGCCCATCGAACGTCTCAAGGCCATCATGCGTCGCCTGCGCGACCCGCAGTCCGGTTGTCCCTGGGACCTCTCGCAGGATTACGCCTCGCTCGCGCCGTACACGCTGGAAGAAGCCAGCGAAGTGGTCGATGCGCTGGAGCGCGGCGATCGCGATGCCCTGCGCGATGAACTGGGTGACCTGCTGTTCCAGGTCGTCTTTCTGTCGCAGCTCGGCGCCGAAGAGGGCCGGTTTGATTTCGATGTCGTGGCGGCCGGCATTGCCGACAAGCTGTTGCGGCGCCATCCACACGTTTTCGAGGATGCGGCTGCTGCCCAGGACCCCTCACGCAGCTGGGATGCCATCAAGGCCGGTGAACGGCGCGGCAAAGGCCTGCATGGCGTGCTCGCGGACGTGCCACGCAGTCTGCCGGCGCTGTCCCGCGCGGCGAAGCTGGGCCGTCGTGCAGCGCGGGTGGGCTTCGACTGGGACGACGCGGGCGGTGCACGCGCCAAGGTGTTCGAGGAAATCGCCGAGCTCGATGCCGCGGCCCAACGCGGCGACACGGTCCACATGACCGAGGAGCTCGGCGATCTGCTGCTGGCCGTCACCAGCTGGTCGCGACATCTCGGTCTTGATCCGGAGACCAGCCTGCGCAAGGCGAACCGAAAGTTCGAATCCCGCTTTGCGGCGATGGAAGCTGTCGCTGCCGAACAGGGGCTGGATCCGGATTCCTTGACGGCCGCACAGTGGGACGCGTTGTGGAACGAGGCCAAGTCCCGCGTTCAGTCGTGATTCATG
>CANGMU010000097.1 GCA_947454665.1 Pseudomonadota bacterium
ACCGGACGGGCGATGTGCCATGCGGTCATGCGGGCGCCCTTCGAGGCGGCGGACGTGCAGGCGATGGTCGGCAAGCTCTTCGCCGGCCGGGTGGTCTTCCACGATGGCCTGTCCGAACTGGCCCCCGGCATCACGCTGCACAAGGTCGGGGGCCACACGCGCGGCCTGCAGGTGGTGCGCGTACAGACCGAGCGGGGCTGGGTGGTGCTGGCCTCGGATGCGGCCCATTTCTATGCCAACTGGCAGCAGCGCCGGCCTTTTCCGATCGTGGACAGCGTGTCGACTTATCTCGATGCCTACCTGACGATCGAAAAGCTCGCTGCCTCGCCGGACCACATCATCCCCGGCCACGATCCGCTCGTGCTGGCGCGGTATCCGGCCTCCCTGCCGGGCGTGCCCGACATCGTCCGCGTGGATCTCCCTCCCATCGCCTGACACGCGCCTCACGCCGTGACAAGCCCGGACGGCCTCGCTATCGTGCGGGTCGCATCGGATAACGGGGGATCAGCGTGGCGGAAAAGATCGGTTTCATCGGCGTCGGCCGCATGGGCACGGGCATGGTGTCCCGCCTTCTGGCCGCAGGTCACCAGGTGATCGTCCACGATCCGGATCCGCGCGCCGTCGCTGCGATCGTCGCCAAGGGTGCTATCGCTGCGGCTTCAGCCGCCGAAGTGGCCACATCGGCTCCCATCGTGATGGCCAGCGTGCCGACGCCGGCTGTCGCCAAGGCCACTGCCGAGGCGATCGCGGCCGCGCCGGGCCTTGAGGTCTTCGTCGACCTCTCCACCTCCGGCCCCGCTGCGGCCCAGTCCATCGACAAGCTCCTGGCCGCGAAGGGCGTGGCGGCGGTCGATGCGCCGGTTTCCGGCGGCGTGACGGGTGCCGCCAACGGCAAGCTCGCGATCATGGTCTCCGGAGCCGCTGCCGCAGTGGAGCGTGTGCGCCCGCTGCTGGCTGAGATGGGCAAGGTCTTCGTCGTCGGCGAGCGTGCCGGCCTGGGCCAGACCGTGAAGCTGGCGAACAACCTCATGTCCGCCGCGTCGCTGGCGATCGCGGCAGAGGCGATGGCAATGGGCGCGAAGGCCGGTGTCGACCCGGCCATCATGCTCGACATCATCAATGCGTCCTCGGGCCGCAACAGCGCCACGCAGGACAAGATCCCCAAGCACGTGCTGAACCGGAAGTTCGATTTCGGGTTTGCCAACGCGCTGTCTTTCAAGGACGTGCGCCTCTGCCTGGACGAGGCCGAGGCCCTGGGCGTGCCGATGGTGGTCGGTGCCGCGGTACGCCAGATGCTGTCGATCACCCACCAAAGCTGCGGCCCGGATGCGGATTGCACCGAGCTCGTTAAAGTCGTTGAAGAATGGGCGGGCTGCCAGATCGGCCGCGCCGAGGAGAATTGAGATGGGACAGGACACCTTCGACAAGGGCATGAAGCTGCGCAAGCAGGTGCTGGGCGCGGACTACGTCGAGAAGTCGATGGCCGCCGCCGATGATTTCAGCCGCCCGATGCAGGAACTTTCGACCGAGTACTGCTGGGGCTATGTGTGGAACCGCCCGGGCCTGGAACTGCGTGAGCGCAGCATCATCAACATCGCGATGATCAGCGCGCTGAACCGCCCGCACGAGCTCAAGCTGCACGTGAAGGCGGCGCTGGGCAATGGCCTGACCCGCGAGCAGATCCGCGAGATCATCCTGCAGGTCGCCGTCTATTGCGGCGTGCCCGCAGGTATCGATTCCACGCGCATCGCGCGCGAGGCCTTCGCTGAAGTCGACGCCGCGAACGCGGCACAGAAGGGCTGACCCCATGAGCGCCGTTGCCAAGACCCCGCAGGAACAGATCGTCCTCGATTTCTTCCGCATCCTGAGCTCGGGCGAGCTCGAGGCCATCCGCAAGACGCTGCATGCGGATGCTGAATGGCGGCCGATGGTCGAGAACATCCCGGGCGCCGGGGTGCACGGCCCGCGCGACTTCATCGTCGACCAGTTCCTGGCGCCTGTGCGTGGCATGTTCGCGCCCGGTGACCCGAAGACGACCGTACACACGATCGCCTCGTCGGGTGATTTCGTGATGTGCGAATCGCGCGGCCTGGGCAAGTTGCAGGATGGCCGCACCTACGACAACCGCTATGCCTGGGCGATCGAGCTCAAGGATGGCCTCGTCTATCGCATTCGCGAGTACATGGACAGCCACTACGTGGCGACGTTGTTCGGCGCCGGCTGACACCTGCGACGAAAAGGGGGGCGGATGGCCGAGGTCTTCGATTACGTGATCGTCGGCGGCGGGACGGCGGGCTGCGTGCTCGCCAACCGCCTGTCTGCCGACCCGTCTGTGACGGTGGCGCTGGTGGAAGCCGGGCCGCCTGACTCCGATCCCGCCATCAAGGTGCCGGCGATGGTCGGCAAGGCCATTGGCAACCCCCGCAATGGCTGGGGTTATCTGTCGACGCCGCAGTCCCATGCCGACAACCGGCAATTGCCCGTGCCCCGCGGGCGCGTGCTCGGCGGCTGCTCGTCAATCAACGGCATGGTTTATTTCCGCGGTCATCCGCAGGAATACAACGACTGGAACCAGCCGGGCTGGCGCCACGAAGACCTGCTGCCCTATTTCCTCAAGCTCGAAAATTACGAGGCAGCCACCACGCCCTGGCGCGCCAGGGGCGGTCCCGTCACGGTGGTCGACATCCCGAAGCCGAACCCGCTGGTGAAGCGTTTCGTGGATGCGGCGGAATTCCTCGGCTATCCGCGGTGCGCCGATTTCAACGGCCCGGAACCAGAAGGTTTCGGGCCGCGCCAGGGCGCGATCCGCAACGGCCGTCGCGTGTCCGGTGTCACGGCCTACCTCGATCCGGTTCGACATCGTCCGAACCTGCGCATCCTCACCGACCACGCCGTCACGCGTGTGTTGCTCAAGGAGGGGCGCGCAACGGGCATCGAAGTGCAGGTCGAGGGCGCCCGCCGAGAGATCGGTGCGCGGCGTGAAGTGATCCTCAGCGCCGGTGCCTACGGCTCCCCCCAGTTGCTGCAGCTGTCCGGCATCGGTGATCCGGCGGAGCTGGCTGCCAAGGGTGTGACGCCGCTGCATGC
Organism: Pseudomonadota bacterium; assembly: GCA_947454665.1. Taxonomy (GTDB): domain Bacteria; phylum Pseudomonadota; class Gammaproteobacteria; order Steroidobacterales; family Steroidobacteraceae; genus ZC4RG30. Next base: position 3,088 of record CANGMU010000097.1, read on the forward strand.
GTTGCCGGACGTCGGACGCCACTTGCATGACCATCCTGCGTCTTCGGTGTCCCTGCGCACCTCTGACACCAGTTCCTACGGACTCTCGCTGCGGACCGTGCCGCGAGCAGTGGGCATCGGCCTGAACTACCTGCTGTTCCGCAAGGGCCCGCTGGCCAGCAACGTCTTCGAGGCAAACGGCTTCGTCCGTTCGCGCGCGGGCCTGGATCGTCCGGATCTGCAGATCATCTTCATGCCCGCGCACCGCAATGCGAATGGCCATTGGCTGCCGATCGGCCATGGCTACGGGATCATCTTCGTCGCACTGCGTCCGGAAAGCCGCGGCAGCGTGTTGCTGGCTGGCCCGGATCCGTTTGCGAAGCCGCTCATCGATTTCAATTTCCTCGCTGATCCGCGTGACATGGATGTGCTCGTCGAGGGCTTCACGCTCGCACGCCGGATCCTGGCCGCGCCGCAGTTCGCCGCGCTGAAGTCGGATGAGGTCTCGCCTGGTGCCGGCGTGCGTTCACGCATCGACATCGAGGCGCATATCCGTCGTACGCTGGTCACCGTCCACCATCCCGTCGGCACCTGCCGGATGGGCGATGTCGTGGACGCGTCGTTGCGCGTGAAGGGCCTCACCGGCCTGCGCGTCGTCGACGCGTCGGTCATCCCCACGGTGATCGCCGGCAATTCGAACATCCCCGTCAACATGGTCGCCGAACGTGCGGCCGACCTCATCCTCGGAGCGCGACATGGCTGACCTCAAGGGCAAGTCGATCATCATCACCGGCGCTGCCGGCAGCATCGGGCATGCAACGGCCTGCGTGCTGGCCAAGGCCGGTGCGAATCTGCTGCTGGTGGACATCGACGGCGAGCGCCTCGAGGCTCGCCATGGCGCCGTCGCGGCCTTCGGCACGGCGGTCGAGAACTTTCGTGCCGACGTGAGCAAGTCGTCCGATGTGCAGGCCTATGTCGCTGCCGCGGTGAAGGCCCATGGCCGCATCGACGGCCTGTTCAACAATGCAGGGACCGAAGGCAGGATCGCGCCGATCGACGCCTACGACGAAGACGAGTTCGATCGCATCATCGCGATCAACCTGCGCAGCATGTTCCTGGGCTTGCGCCACGTGCTGCCTGTCATGCTCGAACAGGGCAATGGTGCAGTCGTGAATACCGGGTCCATTGCGAGCGAGCGAGGGCTGGCCGGTGCCTGCGCCTATAACGCGACCAAGCATGGCGTCGTGGGCCTGACGCGGACGGCTGCCGCCGATGTCGGGCCGCGTGGTGTCCGTGTGAACGCCGTGCTGCCGGGCGTGATAGAAACACCCTTGCTGGAGGCCATGCTGGGCACCATGTTCGATGGCGATGTCGAACTGGGCAAGCGCACGCTGGGCCGCATCGCGCCGCAGGAGCGGATCGGTCAGCCGCGCGAAGTGGGCGAGGCGGTCGCGTTCCTGCTTTCGCCGGCGGCGAGCTTCGTCAACGGCGCCTGCTGGGCCGTGGACGGCGGCGCGCTCTGCACGATCAAGCACTGACGACCACGGACCGACACAACAACAACGACTGACGTTCCAGGGGGGAACATGGCTGCGAACCCGCGCTATCAATGGCTGCTGATCGCCTTGTTGAGCTTCAACTTCGGCATCGTCTTCTTCGACCGCAACGCGATCAGCTTCCTGACGCCGTTCATCCAGCAGGAACTGCAACTCAGCAACACGCAGATCGGACTTTTTGCGTCGGCCCTGGCCTTTAGTTGGGCTCTGGCTGGCCTGTTCATCGGCTGGCTGTCGGACAAGCTGGGCAAGCGCAAGATCCTGCTCGTCATCTCCACGCTGGTGTTTTCGCTGGCCTCGTTGCTGTCCGGCCTGGCTGGCGGGTTCCTGTCCTTGTTGGGGGCCCGCCTGCTGATGGGCGTGTCCGAGGGCGGCATCATGCCGATCAGCCAGACACTCATCGCGGCCGAGGTGGCGCCGGAGCGACGCGGTTTGGCCCAGGGCATCACGCAGATCTTCGGTGCGAACCTGTTGGCGAATTTCCTCGGCCCCATCGTGATCGTTGCGATCGGCGCCTCGCTCGGCTGGCGCAACGCGTTTTTCGTCTCGGCGCTGCCGGGTTTCCTCTCCGCCGTCCTGCTGTGGATGCTGGTGCGTGAACCGCAGGCTGCCGTTGCGACGTCTGAAGTTCCGCGCGAGCGTTCCGCGCTCCTGCCGCTGCTGACGGATCGCACCCTGTTGTTATGCATCCTCATCGCCACGCTGCTGGTGGCTTTCTTCGTCGTGTTCATGACCTTCATGCCGCTCTACCTGACGCAGGTGCGCGGTGTCACGAACCAGAGCATGAGCTACATCATGTCGACGTTCGGACTGGCCTCCATGGTCGTGGCTTTCCTGGTTCCAGGATCTTCCGACCGCTTCGGTCGCAAGCCCGTGGTCGTGGTGACCTTCCTGATCGGCTTGGTCCTGCCGCTGGGCGTTCTCTTGAGTTCCGGTAGCGATCCCTTGCCGCTGGTGCTCAGCATCGCGCTCGGCTGCTGCGTCAGTGGCTGCTTCCCGCTGGTGATGGCGACGATCCCGTCCGAGCATGTCGCGGCGGCCCAGACGGCAACTGCGCTGAGCCTCACGATGGGCATCAGCGAAGTGGTGGGTGGGGTGGCGGCCCCGTATTTCGCTGGTGGCATCGCAGATGCCTACGGCCTCGGTGCGGTGATGTGGATCCTCGCCGGCATCTGCCTGGCTTGTGCGCTGCTGGCCTTGATGCTCAAGGAAACGGCGCCTCGCGTCCTGGCGCGGAGGGGCTGATCCTTAACGCTGCCTGAACCACCGAGGCCTGTTCGCTGATGCGTCGCAAAAACAGTGAGATGCGGCGCATCCGTGTTTTCCGACATGAAAATGTCATTACGGGCGGGCTGCTCTTGTGTAATATAAAGCTTCGAGCCGGAGCGCTGTTCCAGCGCACTGCGTCTCGATAGTCGTGGAACAAGACCCCCCGTTTCCACGCGATATTCAGGCCCCACCTCTGGTGGGGCCTTTTTTGTACCACCTTCTTTGCGACGGAGCGTATCGATACGCAAACACCGTTCGCGGTTCAGGTTCCATTCATGGCCGTGCTGGTTTGCCGTCGTGCGGCCAGGGGTGGCGCGTGGTAGCGTCTTGGCTCCTGATGCGCCGCCAAGAACGAGGAGGGGAACATGTCGCGTACGCCCGAGGAACAGCGCAACCTGGACCTGGTGCTCGAGATGCACCGCGAGGTCCTCGACAAGCTCGATTCAAGCAAGGTCGACCGCTACCTGTCCCCTGACTACCGGCAGCACAGTTCGCTGGCCGAACCCGGGCTTGCCAGCCTCAAGGCCTTCCTCGACAAGGTGAAGGTCGAGTCCCCCGACGCCAAGCACCACGTGAAGCGGGCGCTCGTCGACGGCGACCTCGTTGCCGTCCATGTCCACGTGGAGCGCTTCCCGGGCGATCCGGGCCTGGCCGTCGTCGACATCTTCCGTGTCGCCGGCGACAAGGTCGTCGAACACTGGGACGTCCTGCAGGAAGTCCCTGCCAAACCCGTCAATCCGAACCCGATGTTCTGAAACAGGACCCCCAGGACCCATGAGCAACATGCGATTCAAGGACAAGGTCGTCGTCGTGATCGGCGGCAACAGTGGCATCGGCCTGTCGTCGGCCAAGGCCTTTGCCGCCGAGGGCGGCACGGTCGTCATCACCGGCCGGGACCCGAAGACGCTCGAAGCGGCTGCCCGCGAGGTGGGCGAGGGGACGCTGGCGCTGCGTTCGGATGTCAGCAGCCTGGCCGACCAGGATGCGCTGATCGAGGCCGTCCGCGCCAAGCACGGCCGGATCGATGTGCTGTTCGTGAATGCCGGCATCGGTACCTTCGCGCCTGTTCGGGGGGTCACCACCGAACTCTGGGACCAGGTCCATGATGTGAACCTGCGCGGCGCCTTCTTTGCCGCACAAAAGGCCCTGGCGCTGATGGGGCGCGGTGGCTCCATCGTTTTCACCGGTTCGATCGGCTCGGTGATGCGTGCGCCCGGCAATGTGATCTATGCGGCGGCAAAGGCCGGTCTGCGCGCCGTGGCCCGCATCATGGCCTGCGAACTGGTCGAGGAAGGCATCCGCGTGAACGTCGTGAGCCCGGGGGCCACGGAGACGCCGCTGATCAACCGCAACCTCGACATGCCGCCCGAAGCCGTGCAGGCGCTGCGTGAGATGATGATCAACAATACGCCCATGAAGCGCATGGGCAACCCGGACGAGACGGCGCGCGCCGTGCTGTTCCTCGCCTCGGATGAAGCCAGCTTCATCACGGGCGTGGACCTCTTCGTCGATGGAGGCGTGGCAGGGCTGTGAGCCCGGACGTCGACGGCTTGCTGCAGCGGGCGCTCGCCACGCTGGCAGAGTGCGCGCCGGCCACTTGCGCCGCCCTGCGTGCCCTTTCACCGGAACAGCAGGCAGCGGCGTACCGGACCCTGGCGGGCAGCGACTTCATCCTGAGGACGCTGCTCGGCCGAGATGCCTTGCTGCCGGAGTTGCTGGCTGAGGGCAGTCTGGCTCGCGGCCGGAGCCTGGACGAATACCGCGCCATGGTGGGCGTTGTCAGCGAGACGGCCGGTGGCGAGGAAGCGCCTTACATGGCGGGCCTGCGCCGCCTGCGCCAGCGCGAGATGCTGCGCATTGCCTGGCGCGACCTGGCCGGTGATGCCACGACCGAGCAGACCCTGCTCGAAGCGTCCTGGTTCGCGGAAAGCGCAATCGCCGGTGCCACGGATTACGCCGCGCAGCTCGTTTCCAAGCGCCACGGCCTGCCTGTCGGTGATGAGGCCGGCCTCGTCGTATTGGGCATGGGCAAGCTCGGCGGCGGCGAGCTCAACTTCT
>CANGMU010000098.1 GCA_947454665.1 Pseudomonadota bacterium
AACCCGTCAAGAACTGAAGCAACCACGTCATGGCCACACTCGCCGTCGGCAAGCCCCTGCCCGCCTTCTCGCTGCCTTCCACGGAAGGCGCGGATTTCAGCCCGGCCGACGCCCGCGGTGAAGCGCTGGTGCTCTACTTCTACCCGAAGGACGCCACTCCCGGCTGCACGACCGAAGCCGGCGACTTCCGCGACCTGCATGCCAAATTCCGCCGCGCCGGCGTGCGCGTGTTTGGCATCTCCCGCGACAGCCTCGCCTCGCACGCGAAATTCCGCGACAAACAGGCGCTGCCCTTCCACCTGCTCAGCGACGACGGCGAAACGGCCTGCAAGCTGTTCGATGTCATCCGCGAGAAAAACATGTATGGCAAGAAGGTACTCGGTATCGAGCGGAGCACCTTCCTGATCGATGCCCGCGGCGTCCTGCGCCGCGAGTGGCGCAAGGTGAAAGTGGCTGGCCATGCGGAGGAAGTCCTTGAAGCAGTCCGCTCCCTCGACTGAGGCGCGTCGCGTCTACGTCCTCGACACCAACGTGCTGATGCACGACCCCGCGGCGATCTTTCGCTTCGAGGAACACGACATCTACTTGCCCATGGTGGTCCTGGAGGAACTGGACCACCACAAGAAGGGTCTCTCCGAACCCTCGCGCAACGTCCGACAGGTCAGTCGCTTCCTCGACGACCAGATGCGAGGCGCCAGCAAGGCGGACATCGACGCCGGCATCCGCATCTCCTCGGCGTTGATGGGTCAGGAAAAGAACGCCCCCTCCGGACGGCTCTTCTTCCAGACCCGAACGTTCGGCGCACGCCTGCCGGAAGGCCTGCCGGGCCACGAGCCCGACAACTCCATCCTCGCCCATACGCTGGCCCTGCAGAACGAAATGCCGGAGGTTCGCGTCACGCTGGTGTCGAAGGACATCAACCTGCGCATCAAGGCGACGGTCGTAGGCGTTCATGCCGAGGACTACAGCAGCGACCGAACGATCGAGGACGTCGACCTGCTGGATGTCGGAGCCCACGCCCTGCCGCCTGATTTCTGGGAAACGCACGGCGGCCAGATGAAATCCTGGCAGGAAGGCGGCCGCACCTGGTACGCCGTCAAAGGGCCGGAAGTGGCGGGCTGGCATCTGAACCAGCTGGTTTATGAAGCCTCTGACCAGGGTATCGAGGCCATCGTCCGCAAGATCGACGGCGACAGCGCGACGCTGCAGCTGATCCGCGATTTCCGCACTCGAAACCCGGTCTGGGGGATCAACGCCCGCAACCGTGAACAGAATTTCGCCCTGAACCTGCTGATGGATCCGGAGATCGACTTCGTCACGTTGCTCGGACCCGCCGGCACCGGCAAGACCTTGCTCGCGCTGGCGGCAGGCCTGACCCAGACGATGGAGGACAACCGTTACAGCGAGATCATCATGACGCGCGTGACGATTCCGCTGGGCGAGGACATCGGCTTTCTGCCGGGCACGGAAGAGGAAAAGATGGAGCCCTGGATGGGCGCACTGATGGACAACCTCGAAGTGCTCACGAAAAGCGCCGAGGGTGGCAACTGGGGACGCCAGGCGACGAACGACCTGCTGCGCACCCGCATCAAGGTCCGCTCGCTGAACTTCATGCGCGGCCGCACTTTCGTCAGCCGCTACGTGCTGCTGGATGAAGCGCAGAACCTCACTCCGAAGCAGATGAAGGCCCTGGTGACACGGGCCGGCCCGGGCACCAAACTGGTCTGCCTCGGCAATATCGGCCAGATCGACACGCCCTACCTCACCGAAACCACGTCGGGCCTCACCTATGTCGTGAACCGCTTCCGCGGCTGGGACCACGCCGGCCACATCACCCTGGCGCGCGGAGAACGCTCGCGCCTCGCGGACCATGCGTCGGAGATCCTGTGACGGTGATTGAACTGCACCAGGGAAAAACGGTCTGATCGTGGACATGCTGCACAACAGACCGCCTTTCCGTAGCGCCTCGATCTGGGTCGCCGCGACAGTCTCCGCGCTGGTCGCTGCCTCTGCCGCAGCGCAACTGGCCCCGGCTGCACCCGGGACCTCCGTCCAGGGGCCCCAACCGCTGCCCTCGACGATCGGCAATGGGGTGAACCTGCCGGACATGGGCAGCGGCGCGAACGCGATGATCACCCGGAGCGACGAATACCAGGTCGGCCGGATGATGATGAAGAACCTCCGGGATGAAGGCCGTGTCCTCGAAGACCCGGAAGCCACGGAATACATCCAGAACCTGGGCTCGCACATCGGCGCACAGGCGCAGGAAGGCACGCAGCGATTCTCGTTCTTCGTCGTGAAGGACCGTTCCATCAACGCCTTCGCGATTCCCGGCGGCTTCATCGGCATGAATGCCGGACTCGTGCTCCAGACATCGAACGAATCGGAACTGGCCGGCGTACTGGCGCATGAAATCGGCCATGTGGTGCAACGGCATATCGCCCGCGCCATACAGGCCGAGAGCCGCATGAGCCTGCCGATGATGGCGGCCATGCTGGGCGCGATCCTCGTGGGCGTGGCCGGCGGCGGTGAGGGTGCACTCGGCTTGCTGTCCGTCGCGCAGGGCGCGGCGATGCAATCCCAGATCAACTTCACCCGCATGGAAGAAGCCGAGGCTGACCGCGTCGGGATCGGCTTCCTCGCGGCGGCCAATTTCGACCCGAACGGCATGGCCAGCGCGTTCTCGATGATGAACCGCGCAGAAGGCGTGAAGATCGAGTACTACAAGATGCCGGACCTGCTGCGTTCGCATCCGGTCACCACGCTGCGCATCGCGGAAGCACGCGCACGCGCGACCCAGCTGCCAGCCGTGCGTCGCGCGGACCCGCCGAGCTATACCCTGATCCGCGAACGCCTGCGCGTGATCACGGCATCGGCCGAAGAAGACCTCCGCCCTTACTACGCGAAGATGAAGGGCTCAGGCACCGATATGCTCGCGATGCAGTACGGCGCGGCACTGGCCGACCTGAAAGCGAACGACGCGGCGTCGGCCGTCGAGACGCTGCGCCAACTGGTCGATGCCAATCCCGGTGTCACGATCTTCCACAGCGCGCTGGGCGAGGCCCAGATGGCTGCCGGAGACCAGGCCGGCGCTCTGCGTACATTCGAACATGCCGTGGCGCTGTATCCCCGGAACGTCCCGGTCACGGTCCGCTATGCGGAAACGCTGATGAAGGCGGATCGAGCTGGCAAGGCCCACCAGGTCCTGCTCGACCTGTTCAACAATGACACGCCCACACCAGACCAGATCCGCCTGACGGCGCTGGCAGCCAGTGCTGCCGGAGAGACCGGCGACGCCTACTACTACATGGCGGAATTCCACCTCTCGAGTGGCGACCTGATGCTGGCCACTCAGCAACTGGATCTGGCTCTCGCCGAGCCACGACTGACCCAGGTCCAGCGCAAACGCTTCACCGCCAGGCGCGAGGAAATCCGCGACATCCTGCGGGAACAGCGACTGCAACGCGGCAACCGCTGAGCAGTTGCCGCTGCACGGCCTCTGCTAAACTGACCATCCGCCTGCTGTTTCCCTACCGATGACGAACCGGTCCTTCGCCTTGCTGACTCTGTTGATCGCGCTGCTGGCGACCGGCTGCGCGTCGGTGCCCAAGGGCAAACCGGACCCTCGGGATCGTTTCGAGCGTATCAACCGATCGGTCTTCAGTTTCAACCAAGGGCTGGACAAGCACGTCGCCCGGCCAGTGACCATGGCCTACGTCGCGGTGACGCCCGGACCGGTGCGCAGCGGCGTGTCGAACTTCCTCGCGAACCTGGGTTACCCGGTGGTCATCGTCAACGACGTGCTGCAGGCCAAACCATCGCCGTTCGCCAGGGACACGGCTCGATTTGTCTTGAACACGACCGTGGGCATCGGCGGCCTTTTCGATCCGGCAACAAAGGTCGGCCTGCAGTCCAGCAACGAGGATTTCGGCCAGACGCTCGGCTATTGGGGCATGGGGACCGGCCCATATCTGATGCTGCCGCTGCTGGGTCCCTCGGACGCGCGTGATCTCGTTGGAAAGGTGGCGGACCACTTTGCGCAACCACGGACCTACCTGAACAGCACGACGCTTTCGCTCGGGCTGCAGGGCGCCGAACTGGTCGACAAGCGCGCCGCCGCACTCGACGCGACGGAAGTCATGAACCGCGCCTTCGACCCCTATGCCTTCATGCGCAACGCCTACCTGCAGCGCCGGCAGTTCCTGGTGCATGACGGCAACCCGCCGGACGAGAGTCCGGTCGAAGACGGCTCGTCAGCCGACGAGCAGTGATTCCACGCGGCTGATCTTCGCAATCGCAACCAGCCGATCCGGCAAAGCCGCGTAACGCAGCGCCACACCCGCGGCCTGTGCCTGCGACTGCCAGGCGACCAGCAGGGCCAGGCCCGCGCTGTCGCTGTGGGTGACGCCCGAGAGATCCACTTCGACCGCGCCACCGACCTGAGCCCCGAGGATCTGGTCGCCCTGGCGCCACAAGGCTGGCGCCGTGGCGAAGTCGAGCTCGCCGGAGAGCTGGCAACGCCCTGGCGCAACGGTCGAGAGCCGTGCCTCCGGCATGGCAGCCATCAAGCGCCCTTGCGCGCCGCCGGCCGGGCCGAGCCCGTCTCGAGCCGGCGGATCAGGGCATCGAGACCGTTCTGGTCGACCTCAGGTCCGAAGTCTTCCTGGAAGCTCTTCACATAGCTGATGCCTTCGATCACGACGTCCCAGGCCTTCCAGCCCGACTCCGTCTTGCGCAGGCTGTAGTTGACCTTGACGATGGCGCCGCCATCGCGCCGGATCTCGGTGCGGACTGTCGCGCGCGCCGCCGCGGGATCGCCCTGGAACGGCAGGAACTTGATGCGGTCACCCGTGAAGTCAATCATCGCATCGCCATAAGTCTGTAGCAGCGACTGGTAGAACGCCTTGATGAAGCGGCTGCGCTGTTGCTCGTCGGCATTGCGCCAGTGCTTGCCGAGCACCTGCTGGGCCGCATAATTCACGTCGAAATTCGGCAGCAGGACGTCATCGACCAGCTTGTAGAGCTGGGTCTTGTCCTTGCGGTAAGCGGCGCGATGGGCGTCGATATCCTTCAGCATCGCATCGGAGGCGGTCCGGATCAGCTTGTCCGGATCGCTCGTATCCACGACACCAGCCGGTGCGGCCAGCGCGCCAACAGCGAGACAGACACCGGCCAGACAGGCCAGCGCGCTCTTTCGGAACGAAATGGTGATCACTTGGCCTCCTCCTTGGTGCCGCCCTTGTTGCCCGCGAACGCGGCAAACAGTTTGTTGACGAGTTTCTCGAGCACGATCGCCGACTGCGTGTTTTCGATCTGTCCCTTGTCGGCCAGGAAGCTGTCCGAGCCGCCGGCATCGATCCCGACGTACTTGGCACCCAGCAGCCCTGCCGTTTCGATGTTCGCCCAGCTGTCATCCGGGATACGGTTGAAATCCTTGCTGATGGCCAGGCTCACCACGGCCTTGTATTCGCGTGTGTCATAGCCGACGGTGGCGACCCGTCCCACCTTGACGCCGGACATCGTGACCGGCGCGCCGGTCTTGAGGTCGCCGACATTGTCGAAGTGCGCCGTCACGCGATAGGTCCCCGCATCCTGACCGAGGCCCAGCTTCGTGCCTGGCAGCTGCGTGGTGAGGAAGCCCAGCGCCGCGAAACCCAGCAGGACGAAAAGCCCCGTGCCGATTTCCAGACTGCGGTTCGAAGACATGGCGATGATCCCTTGATCAGTAGTTGAGGAACGCCGCGGTGAGCATGTAGTCCACCAGCAGCGTCATGACGGAAGAGGCAACGACCGTACGGGTCGTCGACAGGCCGACGCCCTCGGCGGTCGGCTCGGTGTGGTAGCCCTCGAAGACGGCGAGCAGGCTGCAGATCACGCCGAAGGCGACGCTCTTCACGATGCCCTCGTTGACGTCCTTGAGTTCCACCGCGTTCTGCATCTGCGACCAGAAAGTGCCCTGGTCGACACCCAGGATCGTGACGCCCACCAACTGCGAGCCGAAGATACCCACGATGTTGAACACCGCAACGAGCAAGGGCATCGCGATGACACCGCCGATGAAGCGCGGCGCGACCACGTGGCGGATCGGGTCGACAGCCATCATCTGCATCGCGGTCAACTGGTCGGTCGCGCGCATGAGGCCGATCTCGGAAGTCAGCGCCGTGCCTGCCCGACCGGCGAACAGCAGCGCGGTCACCACGGGGCCCAGCTCCTTCAACAGGCCCAGTGTCGCGGCAACGCCCAGCGCCGATTCACTGCCGAAGCGGGCGAGCAACTGGTAGCCCTGCAGGCCGAGCACCATGCCGACGAACAGGCCGCACAGCATGATGATGACGAGGGAGCGGGCGCCGCAGTTATAGACCTGGTTCACGATGAGACGCGGTCGTGCGAGCGCCGGGCCGAGCGCCCGGAGGATGGACAGCTGGAACAGCGCCACCGACCCGATACGGGCGATGGATTCCTTGACGGGTCTCACTTCAGGTCTCCGGCATCGAGCAGCTGCGACCGGTAATCACCGGCCGGGTAATGGAACGGCACCGGCCCATCCGGCAGGCCGTCCATGAACTGGCGTACCGCCGGATCGTGCGTGGCCTGCAGCTGCTCGGCATTCCCGCTCGCGACGACCTTCCCACCGGCCAGCAGGTAACTGCGGTCGGCGATCGTGCCGACCTCCTGCACGTCATGCGACACGACGATGCTGGTGATGCCGAGCGCATCGTTCAGCTCGCGGATCAGGCGGCAGACCATGCCCATCGAAATCGGGTCCAGGCCGACGAAGGGTTCGTCGTAGATGAGGATCTCCGGATCCATGACAATGGCCCGCGCCAGCGCCACGCGGCGCGCCATGCCACCCGAGAGCTCCTGCGGCATCAGCTTCGCCGCCCCGCGCAGGCCGACGGCTTCCAGCTTCATGAGCACGAGCCGGCGCAGCAGCGGCTCCGGCAGTTTCGTGTGCTGGCGCACCGGGAAGGCGACGTTCTCGAACACATCCAGGTCGGTGAGCAGCGCGCCGTTCTGGAACAGCATGCCCATCCGGCGCCGCAGCGCGAGCAGGCCCTGCCGACCATAACCGCCGATGTCCTCGCCGAAGACCTTCACGGACCCTGCGGAGGGCACGGACTGGCCGGTGATCAGGCGCAGTAGCGTCGTCTTGCCAGTCCCGCTGGGCCCCATCACGGCCGTGATGCTGCCCCGCTCGACGGTGATGTCCACGCCGTCGAAGATCTTGCGGCCCTCGACGCCGTAATGGAGGCCACGGACGTCGATGATCGGGTCGGGCAAAGGCGAGCGATCGATCATGCAGTCATTTCCAGAAGTCTTGGCGAGGATGATAGCAAACGGCTGAAAACAGCACTAAAATAGTCCCACATTTCTGAACGTGCGCTGTCCCAACCGAGTCCACCAGACCATGCTCCGCATCAGCAAGCTCACCGACTACGCCACCGTGATCCTTGGCCTCCTCGCCGCGGACCCGGACCGGCAGCAGACCGCGGCCGAAATCGCCGAGCACACCCAGGTCGCCGCCCCCACCGTCAGCAAGGTGCTCAAGCAGCTGCAGCGGTCCCAGCTGGTCACCTCCTCGCGCGGCCTGCATGGCGGTTACCGCCTCGCCCGGCCCGCTCGGGAGATCAGCGCGGCAGCGATCCTGGACGCACTCGAAGGCCCTGTCGCCCTCACCGCCTGTTCGGGCGAACACAGCCACTGTGACATCGAAGGGACCTGCAGTGTCGGCGGCGCGTGGCAGCGCGTAAACCGCGCGATCCGGCAGTCCCTGCAGGAAGTCACGCTCGCAGACCTCGCCGGCCTTGATGCCGGCTCCACGCATTTCGCAGTCTTCGACGTGAAGCTGCGCAACGGACTCCACGAGGCACGCTAGCCAATGAGCACGCCTGACACGCAACTCG
>CANGMU010000099.1 GCA_947454665.1 Pseudomonadota bacterium
ACGACCACTTGGCTGTGGGCGGCCAGTTCGCGCTGCAGCGTGCGGTGCAGGGCCTCGAGCCAGCGCAGCTTGTAATCGTACTTTTCCGAACCGACGGCCTGGCCGTTGGGCACGTAGAGGTTCAGGTATCGAATGCCACCCGAGGTGCCGATGGCCACGCGGCGCTGTGGGTCGTCGAGGCCATCCAGGTCCGTGAGGACATCGGTGATGGGCTGCCTCGAGAGCAACGCCACGCCGTTATAGGTCTTCTGGCCCGCGCGCAGGACGTGGTAACCGAGGGCTTCGAGCTCCCCCTGCGGGAAGTTCTCGTCCGTGAGCTTGGTTTCCTGCAGGCCGATGACGTCGACCGGGTTCGCGCCCAGCCAGTCGCCCAGGTGCGGCATGCGCACCTTGAGCGAATTGACGTTCCAGGACGCGACGGTGGTCATGGTGGGGCCCTTCGGCTTACGCGGCGATGCCGTACCTGTCCAGCAGCGGCTGGATGTCCGGCGCGCGGCCGCGGAACTCGACGAACGCATCCAGCGCATCGCGGCTGCCGCCGCGCGAGAGGATGCTGTCGACGTAACGCTGCGCGGTGTCGGCGTTGAAGATGCCCGATTCCTTGAAGGCCGCGAAGGCATCGGCAGCGAGCACCTCGGCCCACATGTAGCTGTAATAACCGGCGGCATAGCCGCCCGCGAAGATGTGCCCGAAGTTGTTCGGGAAGCGGTTGAAGGCCGGCGGCTGGAGCACGGATACCTCGCGGCGCACGTCCGCGAGGATCTCAGCGATGCGGCCGCCCTGGGCCGGGTCGTATTCCGCGTGCAGGCGGAAGTCGAACAGGCTGAACTCCATCTGGCGCAGCAGCGCCAGGCCCGCCTGGAAGCGGTAGGTGCGCAGCAGCTGCGCGATCTTCTCTTCCGGCAGCGGCGCGCCCGTGGCGTGGTGGCCGGAGATGCTGCGCAGGACTTCCGGGTCCCAGGCGTAGTTCTCGAGGAACTGGCTGGGCAGCTCGACTGCGTCCCAGGCCACGCCGTTGATGCCGGACACCGACGGCCAGTCCACGCGCGTCAGCATGTGGTGGAGGCCGTGGCCGAACTCATGGAACAGCGTGACGACGTCATCGTGCGTCAGCAGGGCCGGCTTGTCGCCTGAGCCCGGCAGCGCGTTGCAGACGAGGTAAGCGACGGGCTTGGCCGCGCCCGTGCTCGTGCGCTTGCGGCCGACGCAGTCGTCCATCCAGGCGCCGCTGCGCTTGTGCGGGCGCGCATACATGTCCAGATAAAAGCCGCCGATGACTTCGCCCTGCACATCGACGAGATCATAGAAGCGGGCGTCCGCGTGCCACAGGGCCACGCCTTCGCGCCGGCGGATCGTGACGCGGAACAGGCGCTGGATGACATTGAACAGTCCCTCCAGCACGCGCGGCAGAGGGAAATATTCGCGCAGCTCTTCCTGCGAGATGCTGTAGCGCGCTTCCTGCAGGCGCTCGGCGTAGTAGCTGAGGTCCCAGGCGTCGAGCTTGCGACCGGCGAATTCTTCCAGCTCGGCGAGCTCTCGCTCGGCGGCGGGGCGCGCCGCCTTGGCGACCTGGCGTAGGAAGGCCAGCACCTCGTCGACGCTCTTGGCCATGCGCGTTGCCAGCGCATAGGCCGCGTAGTTCGGATAGCCCAGCAGCTGCGCGGTTTCGTGGCGCAGGCGCAGGAGGTCTTCCATCACCTGCGCGTTGTCGAGGCCGGCCGGCGAGGGCGCCTCGTCGGACGCACGCGTGGTCCACGCGCGGTAGAACACCTGGCGCAGGGCCGAAGACTTCGCGTCGGTGACGATCGCGACATAGGTGGGCTGGTCGAGGCCGAGCAGCCAACCTTCCTTGCCCGCATCGACGGCGCGCTGGCGCGCCTGCGCGACAACGGTGGCATTCACGCCGTCCAGCTCGGCCGCGTCGGTGACGTGGTGCTCGAAGTGGTTGGTCGCGTCGAGCACGTTTTCCTCGAACTTCGCGGCGAGCGTGGATAGCTCGAGCATCACCGCCTTGAAGCGTTCCTTGGCCGGACCTTCCAGCGCGACGCCGGCAAGCTTGAAATCACGCAGCGCGTGCTCGACGACAGCCCGTTGATCCGTGTCGAGCGCCGGGCCTTCGCGTTCGAGCACCGCCTTGTAGCCGCGATAGAGCTTTTCGCTCTGGCCCAGGTCGGTGCCGTAGTCCGACAGCATCGGCAGGCAGGCGTTGTACTGCTCGCGCAGGGCCTCTGAATTCACGACACCATTCAGGTGGCCAATCGGCGACCAGGCGCGCGACAGGCTGTGGGCGAGGTCTTCGAGCGGCTCGACGAAATTGCGGAAGGTTGGCGCCGGGGTCTGTTCCAGCTCGGCGACGCGCGCGCGGTTGGCCGCCAGCACGGACTGGATCGCCGGCCCGATGTGCTCGGGGCGGATCTCGTCGAAGGCCGGCAGGGGGAGTTCGCGCAGCAGGGGGTTGGTCGTTTCCATGCCGTGAATGATAGTGGATGCGCAGCCGGCGCGGCGCTGCGTCCGTGTACCATCGCGATAGAAATGCACGGTGCGGAACCCATGGAAATCGACTACGACCTGATCGTTATTGGCGGCGGCAGCGGGGGCCTGGCGGCCGCGCAGCGGGCCGCGGAATATGGGGCGCGTGCCCTCATCATCGAATCGGCGCGCCTCGGCGGCACCTGCGTGAACGTCGGCTGCGTGCCCAAGAAGGTCATGTGGAACGCTGCGCAGATCGCCCATGCGCTGCATGACGCGCCGGAATATGGCTTCGACTCGAGCGTCCGTGGCCATGACTGGGCTGCGCTGAAGGCCAAGCGGGATGCTTACATCACCCGGCTCAATGGCATCTATGAGGGCAATCTCGGCAAGCGCAAGGTCGATCTGATCCGCGGCCGCGCCCGGCTTGTGGGTCCGTGCACGGTCGAGGTCGATGGGCGCCGACTCACCGGCGGCCGCGTGCTGATCTCCAGCGGTGGACGGCCTTGGCGACCGGCGATTCCGGGTGCGGAGCTGGGCATCGATTCGGATGGCTTTTTCGAGCTGGAGACCCTGCCGGCTGCGACGACCGTGGTGGGCGGTGGCTACATTGGTGTGGAGATCGCTGGCGTGCTGGCGGCGCTGGGCTCGAAGGTGACGCTGCTGCTTCGACATGACGCGGTGCTGCGCAGCTTCGACGTGATGCTGCAGGAAGGCGCGATGGAAGGCCTGAAGGACGCCGGCGTCCAGGTCGTCACGCAGGCGGTGCCGGCTTCGGTTTCGCGGGCGGCGGACGGTCGTCTGGCCGTCGTGCTGGAAGACGGCCGCGCGATTGCTGCGCAGGACTGTCTGATCTGGGCCACGGGGCGCGAGCCGGTGGTCGACTTCATCGACGCATCGGTGGGCGTGCCGATGGATTCGGGCAACCACATCCTCGTCGATGAATGGCAGGAAACGGCGCTGCCGGGGCTCTTCGCGATCGGCGACGTGACGGGCCGCGCGACGCTGACGCCGGTGGCCATTGCCGCGGGCCGCCGTCTGGCGGACCGCATCTGGGGCGGCATGGCCGGCCGCAAGATGGATTACGACTGCATCGCGACGGTGGTGTTCAGCCATCCGGCGATCGGCACGGTGGGCCTGACCGAAGCCGAGGCGCGTGCCCGCCATGGCGAGGACATGAAGGTCTTCACGTCGACCTTCGTGCCGATGTACCACGCGATGACAACGGCCAAGCCCAAGACGCGTATGAAGCTCGTGACGGTGGGCGCGGCGCGCAAGGTCGTCGGCGTGCACTTGATGGGCCCGGGCTCGGACGAGATGCTGCAGGGCTTTGCCGTGGCGGTGCGCATGGGCGCGACCAAGCAGGACTTCGACGACACGGTGGCCATCCACCCGACCAGCGCGGAAGAGCTGGTCACGATGCGATAAGGAAGATCCATGTCACGGCCGATCGTCATCGGGCATCGCGGCGCCTGTGGCTACCGGCCGGAGCACACGCTCGAGAGCTATCGGCTGGCGATCGAGCTGGGCGCGGACTTCATCGAGCCTGACCTGGTGATGACGCGCGATGGCGTGCTGGTCGCGCGCCACGAGAACGAGATCGGCGGCACGACGGATGTCGCCGCGCATCCGGAGTTCGCCTCGCGCAAGCGCACGCAGCTGATCGACGGGCAGCCGATGACCGGCTGGTTCGTCGAGGATTTCACGCTCGCGGAGCTCGGCTCGCTGCGCGCCCGTGAGCGTCTGCCGGCGCTGCGAAAGGCAAACACCGCCTATGACGGGCAGTTTTCGATACCGACCTTCAACGAGGTGTTGTCTTTCCTGGCGGTTACGAACAAGGCGCGAGCGGCGCGGGGCTTGAGCGCCATCGGCGTCTATCCCGAGACGAAGCACCCGACGCATTTTCGCTCCATCGGCTTGCCGCTGGAGTCCGCGTTGCTCGCAGCGCTGGATCGCGGCCTTGCCGGTGCGCCGGTGTTCATCCAGTCCTTCGAGCTGGGGAACCTGATGGCACTGCGCAGGCAGACGGCCCATCCGCTGGTGTTCCTGGTCGATGAAGAGGGTGGGCCGTATGACTTCGTGGCGCGTGGCGACACGCGCAGTTATCGGGATCTGATGAAGCCCGAGGGCCTCTCGATGCTCGCGGATCATGTGAACGCGGTCGGCGTTTACAAGTCGCTCGTGCGGCCGGTCGGGTCCGATGGGCAGTTGGCGGCACCGACGTCGCTGGTGGCCGATGCGCATCGTGTCGGCCTGTCCGTGCATTCGTGGACCTTCCGCGTCGAGAACACGTTCCTGCCGCCGGCCTTGCGGGTGGGGAAGGACGATGCGGGGATGGGTGATCTGAAGGCAGAGATCCGCGCGTTCCTGGAAGCGGGGCTGGACGGCGTGTTCACGGACAACGCGGATGTCGGAAGGGCGGCGGTTGATTCGTTTGGTCGGCTTTGACAGTGATCCGGGCGCCGATGATCCACACGGCACGCCTCAACTCAGCGATCAACGGGGATTCGCGCCGGATTTGCGCATCGCTTGGCGTCGCCAACTGGGCACCGTGCTGGTGACCGCGGATACGAAGCTCGCGAAGACCTTTCCCGATATGGTGCGCCGCCTGGCCTGATCAGCCTTCCGCAGCGAGCTCGGCCTTGAGTGCAGCCAGCACGGGCGCGGTGTCGGGCCGCACGCCGCGCCAGAGATAGAACGATTCGGCGGCCTGCTCGACGAGCATCCCAAGGCCCATGGCGGTACGGGCGCAGCCGCGTTCGCGGGCCCATTGCACGAAGAGCGTGTCTTCGCGGCCATAGCCCATGTCGTAACAGAAGCTGTGCGTATCGACGAGGCCGGGCGGCAGGGGCAGCGACTTGCCGGCGATGCTCGTGGCGGTCGCGTTGATCACGATGTCGTAAGGGCCATCGCTCAATTCATCGAAGCCGCAGCCGCGCAGCGGCGTGCCGGTGTCGCGGAAGGCGTCGACGATCTCGATGGCGCGGGCCGGCGTGCGGTTGGCGATGACCAGCTCACGCGGCTGCAGGCCGAGCAGCGGCATCATCACGCCGCGCGCGGCGCCACCGGCGCCGAGCATCAGCACGCGCCGACCGGCAATGGTGACGCGATGGTTGTAAACAAGATCCCGCGCGAGGCCGAGGCCGTCGGTGTTGTCGCCGAACAGCGTGCCGTCGGCGCGCAGCGCGAGGGTGTTCACGGCGCCTGCGCGTGCGGCGCGCGGCGAGAGTTCGCTGACCAGCGCCATCACGGATTGCTTGTGGGGCAGGGTCACGTTCAGCCCCTTGCCACCGCCGGAAAAGAAATCGCGCGCGGTGTCGATCATGACATCGGGTCTGGCATCGATGCGCGTGTACTGGATGTCGTGCCCGACCTGCTGCGCGAAGCGTTCGTGGATAAAGGGAGAACGGCTGTGCGAGACGGGGTGGCCGATGACGGCGTAACGGTCAGCGCTGTTCATGCACGATCCATTTCACATCGCTGCCGCTGCCTTCGGCACCGCCGAGCAGCCCGCGCAGCTCTTCCTGCCATTCCGCGAAGCGCGCATCCATCTGCCAGGGCGGGTTCACGATCAGCAGGCCCGAACCGTTGAGGCCCACGGTGGTGTCCCGCGGGTGCAGCCAGAGTTCGGCGGCGAGCGTGGGCTGCGTGATGGCGCGTGCGATGCGCGCGTGCCAGAGGTCGATGTCGCGCTGCTTCTTGATGGGATACCAGATCACATAGACGCCGCTGTCGAAGCGGCGCAGCACGTCGGGAAGCATCGCGGCCAGCTGCGGGAACTCCTCGGTGTCCTCGTAGGGCGGATCGATGAGGACCAGCGCGCGGCGTTCCTTGGGTGGCAACTGTGCGGCGAGTTGCGCATAGCCATCGCCGGCGGCGACACGCACCGTGGCCTTGCCCTCGCTGCCGAA
This sequence comes from Pseudomonadota bacterium, assembly GCA_947454665.1. GTDB lineage: Bacteria > Pseudomonadota > Gammaproteobacteria > Steroidobacterales > Steroidobacteraceae > ZC4RG30. Next base: position 6,381 of record CANGMU010000099.1, read on the forward strand.
GGCGGCCAGCACGCGGCCGAGATGCCGCGATTCCTGCGGGACCGTTTCGATGCAGCTGCCGCGGTCCACCGGACGCAGCGCGCTCGCAGCGATCAGCGGTGAGCCGGGATAGGTCGAGGCGCCGGTAAGGGCGCGCAGGTTGCGCACCGTGTCGAGGTAGGCCGCGACCTCGGGTGTCCGGGGCGGATGCTGCGCGGCGGCCTGCAGAACCTGCGCGATGCCGGCGGCGGACTCGCCACCGCGACGTGCGTCTTCGCTGCGCAGGTCATAGAGACCGGAGCCCGCGTGCGTGTCGAGGTAGAGGAAGCCTTTTTCTTTCTTCTGCAGCGCGCGCAGCAGCGCGAGCAGGCCGACGTGCTTGTGCACGTCCGCGAAGTTGCCGGCATGGAAGCTGTGGCGGTATTGCATGGATGACTCGGGAGCGCGTCACCGCGCCCCGTGCATCAGGCCGCGGCGGCCTTTTTGGCGGGCGCCTTCTTTTTCTTGGCCGCAGCTTTTTTCTTTTTCGGCGCGGCTTTTTTCTTGGCGACCTTTGCCTTCGCCTTGGGGGCAGGGGCCTCGCCATCGGCGGCGGTATCGGCCTTGGCCGACTTGGCCTTGGTCGACTTCGCCTTCACGGCGGTCTTGCCCTTCGCGCCCCGGCCAAAGCGTCCGCGCTGCGGACGCGGCGGCGCAGCCTCGAGCAGCACGCGGCACTCTTCCAGCGTCATCGTCTTCGGGTCGCGGTCCTTCGGAATGCGGGCGTTGCGCGCCTTGTCGGTGATGTACGGGCCATAGCGGCCGTTCAGTACCTGGATGTCGTCGACGCCGAAGTCGATGATCGTGCGGTTGGCGTCAGCGAGCTTCTTCGCCTCGATGACTTCGATCGCCCGCTCGAGCGTGACCTTGTACGGATCGTCCGGCTCTTTCAGCGAGACATATTTGCTGCCGTACTTCACGTAAGGCCCGAAGCGGCCGATCGCCACGGTGACCGTGTCACCCTCTGCCGTCTTGCCGATGGTGCGCGGCAGCTGGAAGAGCTCCAGCGCCTCGGCCAGGGTGATGGTGTCCATCTTCTGGCCGGCACGCAGTCCTGCGAACTTGGGCTTCTCTTCGTCGTCCTTGGTGCCGGCCTGCACGAAGGGCCCGAAGCGGCCCATGCGCACGGAGACCGGGCGGCCGGACACCGGATCGGTGCCGAGCTCGCGCGCCATCGCGACTTCTTCGCGGCTGACGTTCTTTTCGATGTCGTCGACGCGGGTCGTGAAGGGCTTCCAGAACTGCTTGAGCGGCGCGGTCCAGGGCTCCTCGCCGCGCGAGATCGCATCGAGTTCGTCTTCCATGCGCGCCGTGTAGCCGTAGTCCACGTATTCCGTGAAGTACTTCGACAGGAAGCGGCTGACGATCTTGCCGATGTCGGTCGCGATGAACCGGCGCTGGTCCATGTCGACGTATTCGCGATCCTTCAGCGTCGAGATGAT
>CANGMU010000100.1 GCA_947454665.1 Pseudomonadota bacterium
CGGGAGATCGCGTCCAGCGTGAAAGGCTTGGACAGGAAGTCCGTCATGCCCGAATCCAGGCAGGCTTCGCGATCCCCGGTCAGCGCAGGGGCAGTCAGCGCGATGATCGGTACGGGCGGCTGCGCGAGTCGACTTTCGCGCTCACGGATCCGGCGCGTCGCCGTCAGGCCATCCATCTCCGGCATCTGGACGTCCATCAGCACGACGTCGAATTCGCGCGATTCAAGTGCCGCCAAGGCTTCGACGCCGTTCGAGACGAGTTCGCAGTCGAGGCCAAGCGACGCCAGCATGTGCCGGACCACCTCCTGGTTCACGCTGTTGTCCTCGGCCACCAGCACCTTGCCTCGCAGGCCTAAGGGCTGCAGCGCGCGCAGGCCGTTTAACGTCTCGCCACTTCGCCCTTCCCGTGGCACGGCAAGGTGATTGCGCAAGACGCTGGATCGCACGGGTTTGGTCAACACGCCATGGAGGGCATGCAGGCCTTCCGGCAGGGCATGCTCCGCATCCTGGGGCAGCAGCAAATAAAGGTGTGAGCGGGAGGTCCGCGACTGTTCCAGCAACTGCTCCAGCAGCGCATGGGGCGCGCGGCCGGAGAGTCCACTGTCGATCAGCACGGCGTCGAAGGCCGGTCCGTCCGGCAGCGCCTGGATGTCCGGGCACAGCTCCGCGTCGACGCCCCACTCCTGCAGCATCAGGCGCAGGGCTTCCAGCGTCGCGAGCTGGGTGCCGACCAGCAGCACCCGCTGACCCGCCACGGTGCCGGCGTCCCGCCTGGCCGGCAGACCGACCGGCAGGTCGAGCATCGCCGTGAAGTGGAAGCGCGAGCCTTTGCCGACGGTGCTTTCCACGCCGACGTCGCCGCCCATGACGCGCACGAGCAGGCGCACGATCGAAAGTCCCAGCCCGCTGCCGCCAAAGCGCCGCGTCGTCGATCCGTCGGCCTGCGTGAAGGCCTCGAAGATGGTCGCGCAGGCCTCGGGCGCAATGCCGATGCCGGTGTCGATCACCGAACAGTTCAGGGCGACGCCCTGACCCGCCACCAGCTGGCCGGCCACCGACACGATGACTTCGCCGGAGGGCGTGAACTTCACGGCGTTGCTGGTCAGGTTCAGCAGGATCTGGCGCAGGCGGCCCGGGTCGCCGCGCACCCAGCGTGGCATGCCCGGTTCGATGCGCACGACGAACTCCACGCCCTTGGCCTGTGCCGTGCTGGCCATCAGGACGCCGAGTTCCTCGACGCAGTCGACGAGATCGAAGTCGACCTGTTCCAGCACGAGCTTGCCCGACTCGATCTTCGAGAAATCGAGCACGTCGTTGATGATCGTGAGCAGGGCCTGGCCCGAATTCATGATCGTCTGGACGAATCGTCGCTGCGTCCCATCGAGGTGCGTGCGCGACAGCAACTCGGCCATGCCGAGGACGCCGTTCATCGGCGTACGGATCTCGTGGCTCATCGTCGCGAGGAACGAGGACTTGGCGATGTTGGCGGCGTCCGCCTGGTCCTTGGCCTGGGCAATCCTTTCGATGGCGCGCGCCAGGTCCCGGTCACGGCGCTCGACGGCCTCCAGCAAGGTGTTGAAGCTCTGGAACAGCGCGGCGGTCTCGTCGGTCTGTCGCGTCCGCACGCGGCGCGAATAATCGCCGCTCGTGGAGATTTCCGTCATGGCCGTCGTGAGCCGCAACAGGGGGGCCGTGATCAGGCGCTGCAGGAGCGAAGCCAGGATCCACGCGACGACCAGCGCGACGAGTATGACGCCGGTGGCGCCGAGCAGCTGGCGCCGGACTTCGGCTTTCAGGCTGGCATCGGAGATCAGCAGGTGAAAATGGCCGATGGCACGGCCATCGAGGACGATCACCTGCTCGATACTCAGGTATCCCAGCAGGAAATCTGCCTGCAACGGCTTTTGAAGGCTGACATCCATCCGCTGTCGCATGGCGGCTGCGAGCGGGCTGCGCAGGTGGGAGACGATGTCCGCAAAGCGGGGTTCATCGCTGTAGCGCTTCGCCAGCGGCGTGCCATCCGCGAGGAACAGCTCGACCGCGACGAATTCCGGTTCGCGTGACAGCGCGGCGGTGATCTCCGCAGCAGCGGCCTCGTCGCGGAAGGCGACCGCGCCCTCGGCGTTGAGCGCGGCCACGCGGGCCAGCGACGCCGCCGAGGCAACCATACCCGCGCGCGCCGCACGGTTCTGCGCGACCACGAACACGACGCCGGCGACCAGCAGGGCGAGCAGTGTCGTGCCGACGGCGACGGAGATGATGCGCGCGCGGAGTGACATCCGGATCGCTGACAGGAGGCTGGCTCGGGCGCGTGGTTCAGCGGACATGGCGTGCGAGCCTCAGCAGCTTCGAGCTCAGGGTGAGGCCGGCTTCCTGCACGGTCTTCAGGTTCACATCAAAGCTCACATGGGAGTCATTGATCGCCATGTTGATGCCGACACCCGCCTGCGCCGCTTCCGGCGAATCGCCGACCAGCAGCAGGGCCTGGCGGTTTGCCAGATGACGCATCGAGCGGGCCATTGTCGCTGCCGGCGCCTTGGGCAGGAAGACCAGCTGGCAGCCTTGGGTCGACTCGGCATCAGGCACGTGCTGTACGACGAAGCGCCTGGTGCCCACCGCTTGGCCCTGGAACTCCTCGAGCTCGTTGCGGAAACCGCCCCCTTCGATCACGCAGAGCGTGATCGTCGTGCCGGTGTCCGCGGGCCAATCCGTAAACAACGCGAAGTTGAACAGGAACGCCGCCTTGAGCTGGTACTCCGGCAGTTCTGCTGCCAGGCCTGGTGAGGCAAGGCCAGCCCACGCCAGGCAGGCAGTGGCCCATAAACCCAGCAATGGCGCGAACCGCGTCATTCAGAACCGCGTGCGGAGCTGGATGGCGATGTTGCGACGGTCCTGCTCGAGGACCGATTGCCAGTTCGTGTCTGCGGCCGGGTACACATAGTGGCGATCGAACAGATTGGCGAGCTTCAAGGCGACTTCCGTGCCATGGATCCAGCTGGTCGTCGACAGCCTCACGTCCGTGACGAGGTTGCCGCCAGCCAACGTGCCGGCGTAGGTGCGCCGACGGTCGTCATAGCGCAGTTCCCAGGCCCACTGCAGGCCCGCGACAGGCAGCGGCATCGACAGCAGGCTGCGAGCCATCCAGCGAGGCGAGTTCACGGCCGACGCCGTGCCAGGCAGCGTTTCGTTGTTGAAGCTCACGTTGCCCCGCAGGCGAGTGCCTCCAGCCCAGCTGCGGTCTGCGCCGAGCTCGAAACCTTCTGCGTAGATCTGCGGGCCGTTCTGGTACTGCGAGAGGTCGCTTCCCATTGCCTGCCCCAGCATGATGACGTCCTGCAACAGCCACCGGTAAACCGATGCATGCAGCAACAGGTCGCTCGAGACGCGATGGTCCGCCACGATCTCTGCCGTTTTCATCTGCTCACGATGCAGATGCGGATTGGCGATGAGCGACACGCCATCGTCATAGGCCGACTCATAGCTGTTGGGTTGCCGATGCGCCGTACCGAGCAGCGTCTTGAGCGTCATGTGGCTCGTCGGCTGCCAGATCAATGCAGCCCTTGGGTTCAGCCGCGTGCTGCCATCCGCATTGCGGTCCGCGCGCAAGCCGATTGTCGCGGCCAGCGAGGGCCTGATCTGCCATTCGTCCTGCGCCGAGATGCCGAGACGGTGCGACGGTGTTTCGATCTCGAAATCATCCGCCGGCCTGCCCGCATTCGTCAGGACCTGCTCGACCATCCAGTTGCTCTGGTATTCAAGCCCGAGCTGCAACCGGTGTGTGGTGAACAGTGTCGTCGACAACTGCCACTCCGTACCCCACCAGTCCGATTCACCCGTGTTCTTCAGCTGCGTGCCATAGAACAGCGTGCTGTCATAACGTTCCGCGCCGCCGAATAGCCTGGCCGACAGATCCCAGCCGCGCGCCAGCACCGTCTGGTAACGCAGTTGGCCGATGGAAAACATGTCCTTCTGGTATTGGCCTGCCACGAGCGGATCGGACAGATAGGCCCCGGTCGGATCGTCCTTGATGCGGGATCCGTGCGTCCATTCGAACTGCCAGGCACCGCTGCTGGCGTGAACGAAGGCCTGCGCGATGCGTTCACCGTCCAGGCCCCGGGCGATACCGCGGATGCCGGAGTCGCCGAAGGACATCGGCAGGTCCCGACCCTCCGCCTGCAAGCCAGACAGCGAGACGAGGACATCGACGCCATTGTCGAGCAGGCCGCCCCAGGTCAATCGGCCTTCGTGCAGTGCTTGCTGCTGCTCGTATCCGACACTGGCCTCGGCCCCGTTCACTTTTGCACCAGAGCGCGTCACGACATTCACCACGCCCAGCATCGCGTTCTGGCCGTAGATGGCACTGCCGGGGCCCGGGATGAATTCAATCCGCTCCACCAGATCCATGTCGAGTGGGAAGTCGTGGCCGGTCGGCGCTCCGTCGAACACGGGATCGTTGACGCGGTTGCCGTTGATCGTCACGAGCAGTCGCGTATTGAAATCTCCCGGCAGTCCCAGTCCCCGCGTGCCGGTCTGTTCGTACTGGCGGTCGTAGGTTGAGTACACGCCGGGCAGCGTGCGCAGCGCCGCGGAGAGTGTCCGCCAGCCGAAGCGCTGGATTTCCTCACGCGTGATCACTGCGACGGCTGCCGGCACATCGCCCTGGGCCTGCTCATGCTTTGTAGCGCCGACAACCCGTACCTTCAGCAGGTCCTCGAGGTCTAGGCTTTGCAGCCCGGCGGCGGTGGCGACCGATATGCCGGCAACAGCCAGCAAGGTGGAACGCCCCAGCGCGGCAGCGACGCGACGGCAATGGAAAGTAAACGGCTCAGCCATCGGTTCAGGTCCGGGGCGCAAGGCATGCGAGGTCGCAAAGGCTACCACCCCGCTTGCTGATCGGCACCGATCAGGGCGCTGCGGCCCCGCGCGGGAACAGCATCAGGAATCGCTTGCCGTCGGGCATCAGGTCGAACTGGCGGCGCAGGTCACCTTGCTGGAAACCGCGTATCGGCAGGCCCTTGGGTTTACCGGCCTTGGGTACTTCCGCACCGAGGAAAAGTTCGATCCGGAACATCTGCCCGGCCTGGTCGAAATACAGCGTGCTGCCATCGCGTGACCACAGCGGGTGGCGACCGCCATCCTGCGTGATGCGATACCGCAGCTCCGGACGGCCCAGTCGCGCCAGCCAGACCTCCTGCCGTCCGCTCTCGTCGGAGGAATAGGCGATCCAGTTGCCGTCAGGCGAGATCCGCGCGCTGTGCTGCGCGGAGCCTTCGCGGTCAATGCGCAGCGTCACGGTCTGCGTGGGCAGGTCCATCAGCGCGATGCCGTAATCGCCCGGCGTGGTGAGCGTCAGGAAGGACAGCGTGCGGTCGCCCGCATAGATCCCCTCTGCGGCACGGCCTTCGGTCAGCGGGCGCGCTTCGTCTCTGCCGTCGGCTCGGCGCCAGAAGATCGTGTCCGGTCTGTCGCCGTTCACCAGGAAGGCCAGGTGCGCGCCATCGGTGGACCAGACGGCTGCCCAGTTGTTGCCACTGCCGACCTGCGGCAGCGCCCGCCGTTGCGACAGGTCCGCGATCGGCGCGACATACAGCCGCCGCGCTGCAGGCTTGCCGTCTGCGCCGAGGTCAGCCAGTTCGAAGGCCACAGACTTGCCGTCGGGGGATACGCGCGGCGCGAACACCGTGCCGGGCAGCGTGCCGAGCACGGTTCGATGGCCGCGCAGGTCGGCCAGCGCGAGCTCATAGCCTTCCACCTGCTGCGCCGTCGCTGTCGAAGCCAGCCACGTTGCAATGATCACGAAACATCCGAGCGAGAAATGCTTCACGGCAGCCTCCTGCCAAATCCAAAGGGATAGAGCGGCTTCGCACTGTCGTGCGGAAGATCCGATTTCTGTGCGCGCACGGCGTCCATTGACGCCGGCAGCTCGAAGGGCAGGCGGCCTTCCGGCTTCGCTCGCCCCGCGAGGACATCCAGCAGCGCTTCATCGCTGATGCCGAAATCGCCCAGCAACGCGGCAGCCATGGGCTTCACATTCGTCAGGATTGCCGGGCGATCGAGCATCACGCTGACGATCGTCGGGACCCTGGCAGCCGCTGCGCGGATCAGTGCGAGTTGCGGATCGTCGGACTTGAAGTCCAGATCGCCCTCATGCTGGATCGAGCCGAAGGCAAAGCCCGGATGCAGGACCTGGTGCGGCGCTTCTGCACGGATCAGCGCATGCGTTGCGTCATCCAAGGTTGCAGCCACGGTGAAGCCCGCCCTGCGTGCGGCGTCCGCCGATATGCCCTGCAGGAAGAGCCGGGTCTTGGCCGGCGCGAGCGGCAGCAGGTGCTTCGTGTTTTCAAGCAGCACCAGTGCGCGGCGCTGCGCGGCCTCGCCTTCGGCTCGGAAACCCGCGTTGCCTACGATGGCTTCTGCCGCCGCCGCATCGACATAGGGGTTCTCGAACAGGCCAAGCTGGAATTTCAGCCTCAGCACGCGACGCACCGACTCATCGATGCGTGCTTCGCTCACGAGGCCCTGCGTCATCGCGGCAAGCAGGTGCTCGCTTTCCTCCGTGCCACCGAACTGATCGAGACCCGCCTGAATGCCTTTCGCGAAACGCTGCGGCTTCGAGAGTGACTCGACGCCCCAGGCCGTCGAGATGCCCGCAAACGTCGCCTTTTCGCCGGCAGGGGCGCCGTCGCGGCAGGGCGTGCCGCAATCCTGCGTGATGGCCCAGTCCGACAGCACCAGGCCGTCGAATTGTTCGCGGCTGCGCAGGATGTCCGTCAGCAGCCAGCGGTTGTAGCCGCCGCCGACTTGTTCGATGGCCTCACCGTTCACGACGAGGTTTTCGAAGATGCTGTAGGTCGGCATGACGCCCGCGACGCCTGCGCGGAACGCGCCACGGAAAGGCTTCACGTGGTAATCGAAGTCGCCGCCCGGGAAGTGTGCGAAGCGGCCGTATCGGTTGTGCGAATCAAAGCCGTCCTTCGCAGCGCCATAGCCGGCGAAATGCTTCACCACCATCGCGACGCCATCCGGGCGCAGCCCTTTCGCGCTGCCCTGGAAACCTTCGACATAGGCCGCGACCATGCGGCCAGACAGGTCTGCATCTTCACCGAATGTCGCCGTCACGCGCGGCCAGCGCGGTTCGGTGGCCAGGTCCGCCTGCGGGGAAAGGCCCATGTGGATGCCGACGGCGCGGTATTCCTGCCGCGCCACATCGCCGAAGCGCCGCACGAGCGCCGCATTGCCGATGGCGGCCATGCCCAGCATTTCCGGCCACTGCGAGAAGCCTGCAGGCGACACGGCGGCACCCGCAGTGAACTGGAAGTGGTTGCGCGGGTCGGTGGAGATCGTCAGCGGGATGCCCAGGCGCGCGCCTTCCGCGATCGCCTGCAGGCGGTTGTTCTCGGCCGCGAATTGCGCGGGGGACGTTGCAAGCCGCGTGATCGCGCTGGTCACGCGCCGCGCGACGATGAGGTCCGTCGCCTTCGCCGTGTCATAGGCGTCGCCGGCGCCGGACACCCCGCCGCCCGTGGTGGCTGGCAGCGTCCCATGCATCAGCGTCGCGGCCTTCTCCTCTCGCGTCATCTGCGCCAGCAGGTCATCGATGCGGCGATCGACCGACACGCGCCAGTCCTCGTAAGGGTCGAGCTTGCCATTGCCGTTGAGATCGCGGACCGGCTTGCCGTCAACAACCAGCGAGGGTTTGCCCTGTGCCTGCGCGAAACCCACGAGCGCGGACAGCACGAGAAGGACCAGGGCGGCGAGACCACGGCAAGTGTTGTTTTTTTGCGAAATTTTTTGCATGAGCGGTTCTCTGCGACCTACTTGCGATATCA
>CANGMU010000101.1 GCA_947454665.1 Pseudomonadota bacterium
CAAGCGCGCCATCGACCGCGGCCAGACCGTGGCAGCGAGCCTGCAGGCGCCGGTGCTGTTCCAGATCGCCGAGGACCTCTCGCGCATCCAGATCGAGACCAAGGTCGACGAAGCGGACATCGGATCGATCAAGACCGACAACGTCGCCACTTTCACGGTCGATGCGTTCCCGGACCAGACCTTCCAGGGTCGCGTCGCGCAGGTGCGCCTGGCGGCGACGAGCGTGCAGAACGTGGTGACCTACAGCGTCATGGTGCAGGCGCCGAACCCGCGGCAGATGCTGCTGCCGGGCATGACCGCCAATGTGCGCATCGTGACCGACCGTCGCGAGAACGTGCTGCGCGTGCCGAACGATGCCACGCGCTTCCAGCCCGTCGGCGCGAAGGCGGGTCCGGGCGCCGGCGGTGCGCCGGGTGCCGGTGGTGGTGCGCCGGGCGCCGGTGGCCCGGGCGGCGGTTTTGCCGCGCAGAATGCACAGATGGCCCAGGAATTGGGTCTGACGAAGGAACAGCAGGACAAGCTCGCCAAGGGTCGTCAGGAACTCTTCGCGCAGATGCGCCAGCAGCAGGGCGGCGGTGGCCTCGCAGGTGGCGGCGGTGGTGGTGGCTTCGGAGGTCCGCCGTTCGGCGACCAGCAGGGCCAGGCCATGCGCGCGCGCATGGAAAACCTCATGCGCAGCGTCCTGAACGAAGAACAGCTGAAGAAGTGGCAGGCACAGCGCTCGCAGCGCGGCGGTGCTGGCGGCGTGCGCCAGCGGCCGGGCACGCTCTATACGCTCGACGGCAAGACGCCCAAGGCCAACACGGTTCGCACGGGCCTGGCCGACGATCGCTTTACCGAACTGGTCGGCGGTGACATGAAGGAAGGCGATGCGGTCATCGTGAAGTCCCGCACCGAGGTCAAGAAGTGAACGAGGCGGGCGCCAACGTGAAGGTGCCCGTCGTCGCGGCCCGCGACCTCACGAAGTCCTACCAGCTCGGCGAGCAGGCCGTGCATGCCTTGCGCGGCGTGAGCTTCGAGATCCATCGCGGCGAATTCGTGGCGATCATGGGGCCCTCGGGCTCGGGCAAGTCGACGCTGATGAACATGATCGGCGCGCTCGACGTGCCCACCTCCGGCGAACTGAAGATCGACGGCGTGGACATCGCGACGCTCGACCGCGACCAGTTGGCCGGCCTGCGCAACCACACCATCGGCTTCGTGTTCCAGCAGTTCAACCTGCTGGCGCGCACGACGGCGCTGGACAACGTGAAGCTGCCGCTGACTTACGCGATGCCGCGGCCTGCCGACCCGGAAGCCATGGCGCGCCAGCGGCTCGAACAGGTGGGTCTCGGCAGCCGCATGGACCACGTGCCTTCGCAGCTCTCCGGCGGCCAGCAGCAGCGTGTCGCGATCGCGCGCGCGCTCGTGAACAACCCCAGCCTGATCCTGGCCGATGAACCGACCGGCGCTCTGGATTCGGCGACGTCGCTCGAGATCCTGAACCTCTTCAAGGCCCTCAATGCGCAGGGCATGACGGTGATCATGGTCACGCATGAACTGGACGTGGCCTCGCATGCCAAGCGCCTGTTGCGGGTCCGTGACGGCCAGATCGTCGAGGATCGACCGGTGCATGGCCTGCTCGAGGAGTCCGCGACATGAGCCTGCTCGAATTCCTGCGCACGGCGATGATCGCCCTGCGGCGCAACGTGCTGCGCAGCGTCTTGACGACGCTGGGCATCATCATCGGTGTCGGCAGCGTCATCGTGATGTCGGCCATCGGCGGTGGCGCAAGTCGCCAGATCGAACAGCAGATCGCCAGCCTCGGCACGAACCAGCTGACGATCTTCCCGGGCTCGATGAACGTCGGCGGCCGGCAGGGTGGTTTCGGTTCAGCGCCGCCGCTGACGGAAAAGGACTTGCGGGCGATCCGCGAGCGCGTCGATGGCGTGGTGGCGGTTTCCGGCCAGATGAACAACAGCGCCACCATCGTCGCGGGCAGCGCCAACTGGGTCACCCAGGTCCAGGGCGCGAGTGCGGAGATCCAGGATGTGCGGGACTGGCCGCTCTCCGCCGGTCGTTTCTACGATGCGATCGAAGCGTCTTCACGCCGCAAGATCGCGGTCATCGGGGCGACGGTCGCGCGCGAGTTGTTCGGTGGCAGCGATCCGGTCGGCACCACGATCCGCGTGAACAACGTGCCTTTCGAGATCATAGGTGTCCTCAAGGCCAAGGGGCAGGCCGGTGGCCGAGACCAGGACGACGTCATCTTCGTCCCGTTGCAGACGGCGCGCTCGCGCCTGATGGGCCGCGTGCGCGTGCCGGACGAGGTGGGCCAGATCCTGGTCAAGGTCGACGAAGAACACGAACTGGCAGAGGTGCAGGCGGACCTCGAACGGGTGCTGCGCGAGCGGCGCCGTGTCGCCGCCAACGCACAGGACAACTTCGCCGTGCGCAATTTCGCCGACATCCTTGCCACGCGCAGTGCGACGCAGCGGACGCTGAGTCTGCTGCTGGCTTCCGCGGCGGCGATCTCGCTGATCGTCGGTGGCATCGGCATCATGAACATCATGCTGGTCTCGGTGACCGAGCGGACCCGCGAAATCGGCCTGCGCATGGCCATCGGTGCGAAGGGCGGCGACATCCTCGGGCAGTTCCTGACCGAGGCCGTGCTGCTGTGTCTGGCCGGTGGCTTCATCGGCCTCACGCTCGGCGTCGGGATCTCGGTCGTGGTCAGCAGCATCTTCCAATGGCCGGTCTTCATCAGTCCGGGCATCATCCTCGTCGCGATTTTCGCTTCGGCTGCGGTCGGCGTGATATTCGGCTATGTGCCGGCCCGCCGGGCTTCCCAGCTCAATCCGATCGAGGCCCTGCGTTACGAATGACGACGCCTGCCGCTTCCGCCTTTGACCGCCGCTGGCTGCTTTGGGGCAGCCTCGTCGTCGCGCTGGTCATTGGTGGGACGGTGCTGGGCAAGTATCGGCTGGTCGAGCCGGTGCCTTTCGCGGCGGCCTGCGAGCGCCACGAAGGGCCTCTTGTCGCGTGCCTCGTGCGTGGTGCGCTGGTCGTTCTGTTCGTGAAGAACATCGCGGGCATGGCGGCGACGCTGTTCGGCTTCTGGTCGACCGTGACGCGCCAGCGTCCGCTGGCTTTTGCCGCCGTCGCGATGGGCGGCATCAGCATGGTGCTGTACCGCTTCGATGCGGCCGTCGTCGGCGTGATGCTGGGCTTACTGGTCCTGGCTCGTGCGGCGGCCGGGCCAGAGCAGGACGGTAGCGCAGACCACGCAGAGGCCCGCCAGGCCTGATGCCGGGCTGTTCACCAGCCCTTCTCTCAGCAGGCTGATCACGGCGCCCGACCCGATCAGGGCGGCCATCAATGTTTCTTCTGCCATCTCCCGCGGCCGCAGTCGGCGTGGTCCGCGCCCGAACATTGCCAGCAGCATCAGCGCGAGCACCGGCAGCACATAGAGGCAGGTCGGGAAGCCGCGATAACGCGGATCCAGCGCGAGGCCCACGGCAACATAGGCCAGGCCCGCGAGCACGATGAATCGCAGCAGGCCGAGCGTGCGATGCCTGCTGCCGGCCGGCGGTTGCAGGCGCAGTTCGCGGTGGTCCAGGCTGCGGAAGGCGGCATACACGCCTTCCGGTTGCGGCAGGCTGTCGCGCGACTTGGCGCCCGAGAACAGCAACTGGATCCAGGCATAGAGCAGGCTGCCGGCCGCGACCACGACGAGGCTGGCGACCCATTCGTTGGTCGTGCGGTTCGTGACGTCCAGATAGCGCCACTGCATCACGGCCACGGCACCGGCCGCAGCACCGGACAGCAGCAGCAAGGGCAGATTCGGGCGGCCCAGTCGCCGCGACAGCGCAAGACCGGCCGCGGCGAACAGCAAGGCACCGAATCCTGCAGCCGAGAAGCCCTGCCGCCAGTCCGGGTCTTCCTCCACGGGGCCCTGCAGCGGGAATTTCGGTATTCCGGCGGCGTCGTAAAGCCCCCAGTAGCCGCCCACCGTGCCTTCCTGCGCGCGTTTCCACGGCTGGTCATACGCTTCGATGAGGTTGTATTCGATGCCCTCGGTGCCCGCCCAGTGCGTGAATTCCCGAATGAAACGTGCCTGTGCCACGCGACCCGGCACAGCGCCGACGCGCTGTCGACCCTGGCTGGGCCAGCCTGTCTCGCCGATGAACACACGCTGGTCCGGGAAGCTCGCCTTGGCTTCGCCATAGATGCTGGCAGTGTGGGCGAGTGCTTCATCGATGCCGGTCGGTTTGTCGTCCCAGTAGGGCAGCAGGTGGATCGTGAGGAAGTCGACGTCCTTCGCGAGTTGCGGGTTCTGTTTCCAGAAATCCCAGACGTCGGCATACGTGACCGGCAGGTCCGTGCCCGCCTTCACTTGTCGGATCAGCGCTGCGAGCCGGTCGACGGTCTGCTCCCGACGCAGCAGCACCTCGTTGCCGACGATCACAGCATCGATCACGTCGTGGTCGCGTTTGGCGACTTCCAGGCCGTGCTCGATCTCCTTCTGGTTCAGCACCGGGTCGATGCCGATCCACAGGCCCAGCAGCACACGCAGGCCCACTTCGCGCGCGATGGGTGGCACCTGGTCGATGCCATTGCTCACTGCATAGATGCGCACGCAGCGGAAGCGGGTTGAAAGCGCCTTGAGGTCCCGCTCGATCTGCTTGCGGTCGATCGCGCTCGAGAGCAGCAGGGGCTGCTCGTGTGGCGGGGTGTAGGACGCACAGTCGAGCTTGCCGGCCGGTGCATCGGTCAGCGTCACGCGATGGCCGTCCTGCCACCACAGCCAGAGGGAGATCAGCAGCGTGCACGCGGGCACGGCGAGGAGCAGGAAGCGTTTCACGCGGCCGAGTGTAGCCGAGGCGGTTACGATACGGCTCATGACCACCGCCATCCATCGACGCGTCGACCTGCTGCGTGCGGGCGCCGACCCCACTGGTATTGCCAGGCTGCCTTCGGGTTGGGCCGTGTTCGGTGAATCACAGTTCCTGCGCGGCTACGCGATGCTGCTGCCCGATCCGGTCGTCGGCACCCTGAACGACCTCACCGGCGAGGCGCGCAGGCAGTTTCTCGATGACATGGCGCGGCTCGGTGATGCCGTGCTCGCGGCCACCGGCGCGTTGCGCATCAATTACGCCATGTTCGGCAATGTGGAGCCGGCGCTGCATGCGCATGTCGTGCCGCGCTATACGACCGAGGAGCCTGCGCTGGCGACAGCGCATCCCTGGGCTTACGACTGGAATGCCGCGCCGCGCTTCGATCTGCTGCGCGATCAGGGCCTGATGCAGGCCGTGAGGACCGCGCTGGAGAACGGCTAGCTCGCGGACAGCGTCAGCGCGGCCAGCAGGCCCAGATGGCCCAGGGGCTGGGCCTGGATGCGACGCGAGGCGGCCCGCAAGCTGCGCAGCGCGGCCTCCCGGTATCGCGCGTCCGGTTCGATGGCATCCAGCCGCAGCAGCAGTTGCGCCGCCCGCGCCGTGCCCGAGGGCTGGCCGTTGTCGGCGAATTCTCGCAAGCGTTGGAATACCGGCGCATCCGTGGTCGTCGTGAAGAAGCCACCACGCCCACGGTCTTCGAAACGGGACAGCAGCGCATCGGCCAGGGCCTTTGCCCAGGCGAACTCGGTGGGTCGCTCACCCGGCATCGCGCAGGCAAGGATCGCGTCGAGCAGGGCAGCGTGATCTTCCAGCCCTTCCGGCGACAGCACACGCAGACGCGCCAGGCCTTGCGTGGCAACGGAGCTCAGGTCGTCGCGCCCCAGCGCACGCGCCGCCACGGTCAGTGCGCGCACGGCCAGCGCCTGCGGGACGAGACCCGGCACACCTTCCGGACGCGAGAGCTGCTCCGCGACGTAGCGGGCCGTGTCCTCGGCGACCGTGCGGAAGCGGGCCTCGCCGGTCAGCAGCGCGGCCTCGGCAAAGACCTCCAGCAGTTGCGCATTGTCGGCGAGCGCCTTCTCCGGCTGCGGTTCGCGCCAGGCGGCGTCATGGCAGTAGCGGAAAAAGCCGCCATCGGTGTCCCGCAAGGCACTGTCGGCGATGCGCGAGAGCGTATAGGTCGCCATGAACAGCGCCTTGAGATCCGGTTGTTCGCCCAGCGCGCCGGCCTGCCAGTGGCGCAGCAGGTGCTGGATGGCCAGCGCCTGCGGAAACTTCGGAGCCCGGCCCCAGCCCCCGTGTTCACGGTCGAAGCCGGCTTCCAGTTCACGCCGTGCCGCATCGAACACGGCAGCGCCGGGCAGCGCGCCGGTTTCCGCGGTGCCGGTATCGACATGGCGCAATGCTTCACGCAGTGCGGCGCCCTGTTCGCGCAGGGAAGTCTGCTGGTCGCGGTGATATTCCGAGACGCGTGCCAGCACGCTGCGCAAGGCAGGTTGGCCCGCCGTGGAAACACCCGGGAAATAGCCACCGCCGAAGAAGGGAAGGGCCTCGTCTGCCGTCAGGAAGAGGTTCAGCGGCCAGCCACCATCCTCGCGCGTGAGCAGGCGATAGGCCAGTTGCAGCAGTCGATCGAGTTCGGGCTGTTCGTCGCGATCGACGAGCACGCAGACGAAATCGCGGTTCAGCAGCGCGGCCGTATCGGCATCCGAGAAGGCATCACCTCGCATCGCCTCCGCGCCTGGCGATCCTTCGCACGCCAGATGCACGAAGAGCGGCCTGCCGCTGGTACGGGCTTCCGCGATCGCGGCCGTGCCCCAGTCGCGCCAGGCGACGAGGCCACCGGCATGGGAACGCAGGAAAGGACTGGCAAGCATGGTGGGTGCCCGGTGGATGGGGAGTAGACTAGCCGCCAACTATACGGAACACCCCTGATGATCGAACCTGCCGCCGACACCCTGCCCGTGCTGAAACTCAGGCGCCATGAAGACAAGCGCCTGCGGGGTGGCCACCTCTGGGTGTATTCGAACGAGGTCGACACCAGCGAGCGGGCGTTGACGGATTACGAGCCGGGTTCAGTCGTGCGGGTGCTGGACAGCCGTGACCGCTTCATCGGCCACGCCTACATCAACCCGCAGGCTCTGATCTGCGCGCGCATCCTCTCGCGCGACGAACACCGCCCCATCGGCCCGGCCCTGCTGGCCGATCGCCTGCGTTCGGCGCTGGCGCTGCGCGAGCGGCTGTATCGCCATGGCTGCTACCGGCTGGTCTATGGCGAGTCCGATGGCCTGCCGGGGCTCGTGCTGGATCGTTTCGGCGATGTCATCGTCGGCCAGATCGCGACGCTGGGCATGGAGCAGTTGCGCCCGCTCATCGAAGCGGCCGTGCGTGAAGTCGTCGCGCCGCGCGCGCTCGTGTGGAAGCACGACGGCAGTTCGCGCGATCTCGAGAAGCTGCCGAAGGACCTCGTGGCCGCATTCGGCGACGTGCCGGAGCGCGTGGAGATCGTCGAGGACGGACTGCGCTTCACGGCCCCGCTGGCCGGTGGCCAGAAAACCGGCTGGTTCTTCGACCAGGCGGCGAACCGCGAACACCTGCGCCGCTACGTGAAGCCGGGTGCGCGCGTGCTGGACGTCTGCAGCTATGTCGGGGCCTGGGCGCTCAGTGCCTTGAATCATGGGGCCGACGCTGCGGAATGCGTCGATGCTTCGCAATCCGCGCTGGACGCCGCGCAACTCAATGCCACGGCGAACGGCTACAAGCTGGGGCTGCACAAGGGCGATGCCTTCGACGTGCTGGAACAATTGGGTGCGCAGGGCGAGCGCTACGACCTCGTGGTCGTCGACCCGCCGGCCTTCATCAAACGCCGCAAGGACCAGCATCAGGGCGAGGCCGCGTATCGCAAGCTCAACCAGTTGGCGATGAAGCTGCTCACCGACGA
>CANGMU010000102.1 GCA_947454665.1 Pseudomonadota bacterium
CAGACTCCGCCGGTACCTATGCGGGGCTGCGCAACGTTCGCTATGGCTACGCTCAGCACCTGCGCGACGGTCTGCCAAACGCTACTTTCGTGGCCTTCACTGGTACGCCGGTTTCACTGGAAGACCGGGACACCCGAGCGGTGTTTGGCGACTACGTTCACATCTATGACGTCGAGCAGGCAGTCAAGGACGGGGCCACTGTCCCCATCTACTACGAGAGTCGCCTGGCCAAGCTGGAGCTCCAGGAGACGGAGGCGCCGCTCCTCGATGACGAGGTCGAGGAACTCACCGAGGACGAGGAGGATGACGCCGCCAAAGCCGCCCAGCTTCGACGGTGGGCAGCCCTAGAGAAGCTGGTAGGTGCGCCGCCCCGCATCCAGAAGGTGGCTGCTGATTTGGTCGAACACTTCGAGAATCGTCTCGCTAGCCTGAATGGCAAGGCGATGGTCGTGGCGATGAGTCGCGAGATCTGCGTCCATGTGTATGACGCCATCGTCGCGCTGCGCCCGGCTTGGCACGATCCAGACCCAGAGAAGGGGGTCATTAAGGTCATCATGACCGGCTCGGCCTCTGACAAGGCTCTGCTCAAGCCCCACATCTACGGCAAGGAAGTGAAGAAGCGACTTGAGCGCCGATACAAAGACCCTGCCGATCCCTTCAAGCTGGTCATCGTCCGCGACATGTGGCTGACCGGTTTCGATGCTCCGTGCATGCACACCATGTACATCGACAAGCCCATGAAAGGCCACAATCTGATGCAGGCCATCGCCCGCGTGAATCGGGTGTTCAAGGACAAGCCCGGTGGCCTGGTGGTGGACTACATCGGCATCGCCAACGAGCTCAAGGCAGCGCTGAAGGATTACACGCAAGCCAAGGGCAAGGGTAAGCCGACTATCGCTGCCGAGGATGCTCTGGCTGTGCTGCTGGAGAAGATGGATGTCCTGCACGGCATGCTGCACGGATTTGACTACACGGCGTTCCGTACGCAAGCGTGGCAGCTCCTGCCGGGCGTGGCGAACCACGTCTTAGGCTTAGAAGACGGCAAGAAGCGGTTTGCCGACACGGTATTGGCAGCCAGCAAGGCCTTTGCGCTGTGCTGCACGTTGGACGAGGCTCTGAGCCATCGGGACGAACTGGCCTTCCTGCAGGCCGTCAAGGCCGCACTGATGAAGTTCGGTACCTCCGGCAAGAAGCTCAGCGACGAGCAGAAAGATCATGCCCTGCGTCAGATCATCAGCAAGGCGGTGGTCAGCGCTGAAGTGGTCGATATCTTCAAGGCCGCAGGCTTGAACCGACCGGACATCGGCATCTTGTCCGAGGAGTTCCTTGAAGACGTGCGCCACATGAAGGAGCGCAACCTCGCCGTCGAGCTGCTGGAGCGGCTGCTAAAGGACGATATCCGCTCACGGTTCAAGACCAACGTCGCCCAGCAGGCCAAGTTTACGGAGTTGCTGCAGCAAAGCCTGCAGCGGTATCGCAACCGCGCCATCGAGACTGCCCAGGTCATCGAGGAACTGATCGAGATGGCCAAGAAGTTCCATGCGGCTGCCTTGCGTGGGGAGCAGTTGGGACTGTCTGGAGACGAGCTTGCGTTCTACGACGCGCTAGCTACGAATGAGTCGGCCGTGCGGGAACTGGGCGATGAGGCGCTGAAGTCGATCGCCGTCGAGCTGACGCAGAAGCTGCGTGCGTCCGTCACGGTTGACTGGTCCGTGCGCGAAACCGTCAGGGCTCGCCTCCGGGTCATGGTGAAGACCTTGCTCAAGCGCTACAAATACCCGCCGGATCGGCAGGATGATGCGACGGAAACCGTCCTTAGGCAGGCCGAGACGTTGTCAGAGGTCTGGGCGGCGGCCTGATGGTTGCCGGACCTTTCGACGGCACCAAGGAGAAGCTGAATGACACTAGTCCCGTGGTCCCCGGAGGGGATCTCAGCGCCGATCGAGCTACTGGCAGTGAAACTACCGCCGGGTCCGGTCACGGAGGGACAGTGGTGGGAGGCCTTGTCGGACAGGGTATCGGAGCTGGCGGTGGAAGCGGGCGATGAGGCTCTGCCGGCGATGGCGCGGGCGCTGGGGCTGCCCGAACCGGAAACACCGGAGGGGGCCGGGGAGGCGTGGGTGCTGGGCAATCTGAATCTCCGAACGCACCTGGCTCTGGCAACCGACGGACAGGAGTGGCCGGCAACGGTGAAGGCCAGCGAAGAGGCGTTGCAGGCGCTGAAGGAAACCGACCTGGCGATGTGGGTTGATCTGGCTTCCTCGATGGTAAGCGCGTCGAGTCTGGACTGAGTGACGGGCCATCCCAGGCGCTCAGTGCTTTCTCGGTGTTGGTACTGTGTTGGTAGCTTGGATTCCCTGTTTTCTCGAATTCAAGTACCATCAAGAGGTTAGAGAGCTCCTTCGAGTCCCTCCCTAGCCACCACTCTTTCGCGCTGCTCCGTTCGCTCCCACGCAGTCGCCTTCAGGCCGGTCCAGCTGCCGGTCGTTCCTCTTTCATATCGTGCGCGCGTATATCATCCATTTCGGATATATTGCGCAGCGGTCCCTCTGGACCGCCACCGACCGGCCGCCCACTCCAAGAATGATCCAGATCGACCGCCTCACCGAACCACAGCCGCAGGGGTCGCAGGCGTGGTACCAGGACATCGTCGAGGCGCAGGACGAGTGGGTCTGTTGCCTGGGGCCGGACGGCTCCCTGCGCTACGCCAATCCCGCGAGCCTCGGGACCTTCGATCTGCAGCGGATCGACATGCCGGGCCAGGGTTGGTGGTCAATGGTGCATCCGGGCGACGCGCCAGGGGTTCAGGCCAGTCTGGCGCAGCTGTCGCCCGCGAATCCGCTCGTCGAAATCGAAAGCCGTGTCTTCACCGCGCAGGGCACGGTGGTCTGGGCCCGTTTCTCCTGCCGTGGCCTGTTCGAGTCGGCGGGTCAACTCGTCGAGATCCGGGCTGTCGGTCGCGATATCTCGGACCGCAAGCGCGCCCATCGCGAACTCGAGACCTTCAGCCATGCGGTGTCGCATGACCTGCGGGCGCCGCTGCGCGCGGTGAACGGCTTCGCCGCGATCCTGCTCGAGGACTACGGCACGAAACTGCCGGCCGAGTGCGTTGCGCTGCTCGAACGGATCCGCGATGCGGGCACGCGCATGGGCACGCTCGTGGATGTGCTGTTGTCGCTGTCCCATCTCGAATTGGGACGGATTCCCGACCAGCAGGTCGATCAGGCCGGATTGGTTCAGGACGTCTTCGCAGCGTTGCAGGCCCTCAACACGACCTCGTCACCGACACTCGTGGTCCACGCCCTGCCGGTCTGCCTTGCGCAGCCCCTGCTGCTCCGCCAGGTCTGGCAGAACCTCATTTCCAATGCCATCAAACACAGCCGACATCGCGCGGATGCCCGGATCGAGGTCGGCTGCGACAGCGCGGGCCCCGTGCCGGTGTACTACGTGCGCGACAATGGCGCAGGCTTCGACCACCAACGACCGGGCGCCAGCTTGGATGAGGGTCAAGGCGTCGGACTTGCCATCGTGCAGCGGATCGTCGAACGAAAGGGCGGTCGTATTTGGGCGCAGTCGCAACCCGGTGCGGGCGCGACCTTCCATTTCACCTTGGCGCCGGAGTCTTCCCGCGCGTGAACGATACGCCACGGATCCTCATCGCCGAAGATGACGTCAATGACCTCATGCTGACCCGTCGGGCCCTGTCGCGCTTCCGCCAGGGATTGCCGGTGAAGGACTTCCAGACCGGCGTTGCCATCCTCGAATACCTGCAGGCTTCGCTGCCTCTGGAACAGACTGCGGAACAGCGACCAGGCCTGATCCTGCTCGACATCAAGATGCCGCTGATGGGCGGGCTGGAGGTCCTCGAGCAGATCCGCGAGAAGCGCCTGTGTCCCGCAACGCCGATCGTGATCTACTCCTCGTCGCAGGAACCGCGCGACATCGCGCGCGCCTATGCCGCCTGCGCGAACTCCTTCGTGCGCAAGCCCGGTGACTATGTGCAGTACATGGAAATCATTCAGAGGCTTGCGGCGTACTGGCTCGACACGAACCTCACCGGTGCCGGTCTTTCGCTGCAGTTCAGCGAGCAGGGTGCAGCAGGCCTCGGCTAACGCTTCAAGCGATCCGTCGGCGTCCGGTTGATCTCCAGCCAGTATTCCGCCGTGCGACGGATCCAGCCGAGGTACTCCGCATAGGTGCCCGGCTTCACGATGTACCCGTTCGCGCCCGCATCATAGGCGTTCGACATGTCACGCTCGTGTTCGGACGAGGTCAGCAGCACGATCGGCGTCGCACGGCAGTGCTTGCCACCGCGCACGGCCTGCAACACCTCGATGCCAGTGCGGAAGGGGAGTTTCAGGTCCAGCAGCACCAGGCGCGGGCAGGGCGTGTCCGCCAGGTGGCTGAAGTCACCGAGCCGGCACAGATAGTCGATCGCCTGCTGGCCGTCCTCGACCTCGAAGCTCGTGGGCGGGTTCGGCAGTCCGCGCAGCGCACGCAGGGTGAGGCTGCGGTCATCCGCGTCGTCATCGACGACCAGCACGTCGACGGGCGCTGTGGTGTTCATGTCGTGAAGTAGAACGTGGCGCCGTCGCCGGGAGTGGCTTCGCACCAGATACGGCCGCCCTGGCCGCGGACGATCTTTTCCGCGATCGCGAGCCCGATGCCGTCGCCATCGTACTGCCTGCCGTCGTGCAGCCTCTCGAAGGGTTTGAAGAGTTTGTCCGCATAGCGCATGTCGAAGCCCACTCCGTTGTCGCGCACGTAACAGGCTTTGCGTTCCGCATCGAAGCCCACGTCGATCTGCGGTTCATGGACCTGCTCCGTGAACTTCAGGGCGTTCGACAGCAGGTTTTCCCAGACCCGTTGCACGCGCCGCGGATTGCCTGCGCTCGTCGGCAGCGCCTGGATGATGATCTGCGCCCGCCGCGGCGAATCCTTTGGCAGCAGCGTGTCGAGCGCGCTCTGAACAAGCGTGGCGTGGCTGAAAGGCAGCTGGGGCGCAGAGGGGCTGCCCAGCGCGTTCAGGGCCAGCATCGCATCCATCAACTGCGCCATGTGACCGCTCGCCTGCTTGATCTTGGCGAGGCCCGCATCCAGATCTGGCGTCAACGAAGGCTTGCAGTCCTCGAGCAGTATCGAAGCCGTCGCATTGATCGTTCGGATCGGCGCGCGCAGGTCATGCGACAGCGAATAGGTGAAGGACTCCAGCTCATCGGTTGTGTGCTGCAGTTCAGCCGTCCGCTCGCGGACCCGCTGTTCCAGCGAGTCATTGAGTCGATGGAATGCTGCCTCGGCCTGCACGCGCGCCGTGATGTCGCTCATCACCGAGCGGCTGTGCAGATAGCGGCCCGTCGGGTCATACACCGCGTTGGAATCGACCAGGACCCATCGTCGCGTGCCGCTGTGCGAACGGAGCTCGAAGGTCACGCCCTGCAGGCTGCCCTGCTGCATGAACAGGGGGTAGCGTTCGCGGAACAGTGCGGCACTTTCCGCCGTGAGGAATTCCTGTATGTGGCGTTGGCCCACGAGCTCGGCCGCGGACAGGCCGAGCCAGTCACAGAGCGTGCGATTGACCTTCACGAAGCCGCCGTTGGCGTCGATCGAGTAATGGGCGCAGGGCGCCTGTTGGTAGAGGTCTTCGTAATCCTTCGCCAACTCCATCAGTTGCTGTTCGAGCTGCTTGCGCTCCGTAATGTTGCGGCCGACAGTGAGGATGCCCGTCAGTCTGCCGTCCGCATCGAAGAATCCGCGGTTGATGAAATGCCCCCAGAGCACCCGGCCGCCGGCATCTTGGATGACGTTTTCGCCGATGACGATGGGATTCGACGGGCTCAAGTTGGCCAGCCGGGCCTCGACCACCGGCAAATCCTCCGGTGCTGCGATCCGCTTCCACGACTTGCCCACAGCCTCCGTGACGGTCAGGCCGAGCGTCGCGGCCGCCGCTGGATTTACGTAATCAAAATGCCCGGTGGCATCCGTTCGCATCACCCAGTCGGTCTGCGTGCTGAGCACCTCGTCCTTCAGGTGTTCCTCCTGCTGGATCGCCAGACTGGCCTGCTGCAGCTGGTCGATCAGCCAGCAGGAAATGCCACCTTGTAAAACATACAAAGAAAATTCGATGACGTTATGCGACGTGAACAGGCCGTAGTCGGGCGCCAGCCACAGCGCGGCGAGGCCACTGGCGGGCAGGAAGAACAGGCCCGGCCAGCGACCGAAGAAGAAATAGACCACGGGAACCGCGACGGCCAATGGCAGGAAGACATGGGGCCAATCGAGGGGAAAGACTTCCCGTTGCAGCACGACGAACGCCAGCAGGATGCAGACGCTGTATGTCCAGCGCTCTCCAGTCGTCCACCGGTCATGGAACATCAAGGAACGGCAACGATACGGCATCCAATCCCATCCTGATCCTGTAGATGGGAATCCTGCGTTGCGCGTGGAATATCGTCTGTAGGTGGTTCCAGTAATTTCGCGGCGTCAGCCCGTAGAGAGGTTGACCTCCAGCCAGTAACGCGCCGTCTGCTGGATCGCCGTCATGTATTGCTCATACACGCCGGGTTTCAGCACGTAACCGTTTGCGCCGGCGCGATAGGCGGCGTCGATGTCGCGATCATGCTCCGACGAGGTCAGCACCACGATCGGCACCCGCCGCGACAGGCCATCGCCGCGCACGGTCTGCAGCACCTCGAGGCCACTGCGCAGCCGCAGTTTGAGGTCGAGCAGCACGAGGCGTGGCAGCGGCGCGGGGGCCAGTTCGCTGAAGCGGCCCTGCCGGCACAGGTAATCGATCGCGTCCATGCCGTCATCGACCTGGAAGCTGGCCGGTGGGCCACTCAGGCCGCCGAGGGCTCGCAGGGTCAAGGCCCGGTCGTCGGCGTCATCATCGGCGATCAGGACATCGATGGCTTTCTGTGGTGCCGTCATGCGGCCTCCTGCATGCGGTTCAAGGTGAAGCGGAAGGTCGTGCCCTTGCCAGGCGCGGATTCGCACCAGATCCGTCCGCCATGCCGGCGGATGATCTTGTCGGAGATGGCCAGGCCGACGCCTGTGCCGGCGAACTCAGCGCCATCGTGTGCGCGTTCGAAGGGTTTGAAGATCCGGTCGGCAAAACGCATGTCCAGGCCCGTGCCGTTGTCGCGAACGAAACAGGCGTCCTGTTCCGGCTCGAAGCCCACGACGATCCGCGGCGCCTCGATGCGTCCGGTGAACTTCAGCGCGTTCGACAGCAGGTTTTCCCAGACCTGCAGCACCAGTTGTGGCTGGCCGATGCCGGGCGGCAGCGCCAGCACCTCGATCTGTGCCCGGCGCGGCGAGTCACCGGGCAGCAGGCTGTCGATCGCCGTGTCGACCAGCGACGCATGGTTGAACGGCTGCAGGGTCAGGGGCTTGCGCGCCGTCGTGCTCATCGACAACAGGGCGTCCATCAACTCCGCCATGCGGCGGCTTGCCAGCTGGATCTGCGTCAGGCCTTCCTGCATGCCCTCACGCGATGTGGCGTGCTGTTCCTCGAGCAGGATCGCCGCCGTCGCATTGATCGAGCGGATCGGGGCGCGCAGGTCATGCGACAGCGAATACGTGAAGGCCTCCAGTTCCTCCGTCATGTGCAGCAGTTCGGCCGTCCGTTCCGAGACGCGCTGTTCGAGCCCTTCGTTCAGTCGCCGGATCTCGGCCTGGTCCAGGCGGTGGCGCGTGATGTCCCGGCCTACGGACTGGATGCCGGCCAGCACGCCGTGTTCGTCGAAGATCCCGTGGTTGATGAAATGGCCCCAG
>CANGMU010000103.1 GCA_947454665.1 Pseudomonadota bacterium
GCGGCTCGACCGCCCTGCAGGCCTCGACCTTGGCGTAGCCCACATCGCCCAGCAGGTGCTGCGCGCGATCGAAGACGTGGTTCACCGCCTCGACCAGCCCCTTCGTCGAGCGGAAATTGCCGGTCAGCGTGTGGATGCCCGCCGCATCTTCACGTGCTTCGAGATAGGTTGCGAGGTCCGCGCCGCGGAAGCGGTAAATGGCCTGCTTCGGGTCGCCGATCATCACCAGTGACGCAGGCGTCGGGTGCAGATCGCGATAGATGCAGGACAGCGCGCCGTACTGCCAGGGGTCGGTGTCCTGGAATTCATCGACCAGCGCCACCGGATAGAGCTCGCGCAGACGACGGGCCAGGGCCTCGCCGCGTTCTTCATCGTGCAGGGCCGTGTACATCCGCTGCAGCAAGTCGCTGAAGTCGAACTGCGCCAGGCGCGACTTGCGCTGGGCCAGGGCCTCGCGCAGCGCCCGGGCGACATGCGCGAGCAGGGGCTCGAGGGAGGGCGCAGGCCCCGTGTCGACGACCGTATCGAGCAAGCGATAGGCCTCATGCTGCGGCCAGGTCTTCGCGGCAGCGGCTTTCGAGGCATCGATCTTGTGCTGGCTGAACCGCTTGAGGTCGTCAGCCGGGAGCGAGGCGCCTTCGCTCCAGTCGCGCATGATATGTAGGTACTTCGCGTGGCTGGGCGCCTGGTAGATATTGTTCTTGAGGACCTTGCTGGTCATCGCCTCGAGCAGACTCGATTCGATCGACTCGATGTCCGCGCGCCAGGCCTCGCGGGCGGCGCGCTGCGCGGACTCGAAGCGATCCGACCAGGCGCGCAGGGTGGCGAACCACTCGTCCGGCGACTGGGGCGCCGTGTCCAGGGCTGCGTCGGGCTTGCGGTCCAGCCGCGTGAGCAAGGGCTGTACCGCTTCGAGCAGCTTGTCCGGCGTCTTCGGCACCTCGTCCGCGGCACGCAGCGCCTCGGCATCGGCCAGATAGAACCAGCGGCGCCAGTAATCGCGCACCACCTCCTGCAGCAGGGCCTTCGGGTCTTCGACGCGTTCCTGGTCGAAAAGGCTCACGCTGTCGAAGGCATGCTGGCGCAGCATGCGGCTGCACCAGCCATGGATCGTGTGGATCGCGGCCTCGTCCATCCACTGCGCGGCGGCTTCCAGCTGGCGCGCGTCATCAAGCCAGCCTTCGCGGGGCCGCGACTCACGCAGCGCACACAACATCGCGTCGTGATCCTTGCCTTCCGGCGTCGGCAGCTCACGGAACACCGCGACCGCTTCGCCGATGCGCCGCCGGATGCGGTCGCGCAACTCCTGCGTTGCCGCCTCGGTGAAGGTCATCACCAGGATCTGCGGCGGCACGAGCTTCTGGCCATCAGGGCCAGCGCCCAGCAACAAGCGCAGGTAGAGCATGGCCAGCGTCCAGGTCTTGCCCGTGCCGGCGCTCGCTTCGATGACCTGCAGGCCGTCGAACTTGAATGTCAGGATTTCCATCTTCTGCGGGGTGACGCTCATTCGGCGTCCCCCTTGAAGGCACGGACCAAGGTGCCGTACACCGGATCGGCCCACTCGCGCAGGCCCTCGACGATATCGGCGGTGCTGTCGAAGCTCCGTCGCAGATAGGGCGACCAATCGCGCTCGCCCTTGCGGCGCGGTGCGCCTTCGAAGGTCTCTTCGAGTCGATCGGCCTCATCGCGATAGCCGGTGGGATGCAGCAACTCCAGCGCCGTGCGACAGGGCAGCGGCAACGGTGCCTGCCACCCCGCACGCCAGGCCCTGATCCAGTCGCGAAGCTGCTTCTGCGCAGCGTCCGCGCCCAACCGCCTCGGCTGCAAGACCGCATCCGGCCCGCAGAGCACGGTGTTGATGTAATGGCCCGCGGCCTCCAGACAGACCTGCGTGACCCAGGCCGCGATGAACTTGTCATAGCGCGGGCGCTTGTCGCGCAGCAAGGCGCCGGGCCGCAGCGCCAGCTGCAGCCACTGGCCACCCTGGCTGCGCAGGCCTGCGACAGCACCGACGACCCGGACGCGATCCAGCGGAATCTCGATGGACAGGGCGTCCTCGCGTACCGGCCAGGCGTCGAGCCAGGGCTTCGCATGGCGCACCACCGCCCGCGCCGTGCTGACCAGCTCACCCAGCACGCGTTCGCCTGCCGCGCCCAGCGGCAATCGTCCGGACAGCCGCAGGCGATCGCGAGCCTCCGCCTCACCCGCAGAGAGCCAGTATTCGATGAAACTGGATTTGGCCTGATGTTCTTCGAGTGCATCGAGTTCAAAGGGCTCGTCTTCATCGAGCGCTTCGTCGGGCTCGTCGAGCCGCACGTTCAGGCGGCTGCGCCAGAAGGTTTCGACCGGCTGTTTCACGAAACGCTTCAGCTCGTCGAGCGTGATCGATTCCGGCGCGACCAGCGCGGCCGCACCCACACCAGGCACCCGCGTGGGCAGAGCGCCTGGCGAAATCGGCTGCCAGTCGGTGTCGTAGGTCCTGAATGCGGGCTGTGCAGCGGGCGCCGCTTCGAAATACTGGCGCGAAAACGGCTGCAAGGGCTGCAGCTGCGGCTCGTCCTTGGTCTTGAAACGTCGCGCGAGTTCATCGCGCAGCTGGCCGATCACGACCGACGGCGCAAGCTCCGCGTTGTCCGTGACGCGATGACCGACCCAGCTGACATAGAGCTTTTCGCGCGCGGACAGCAGCGCCTCGAGGAACAGGTAACGGTCATCATCGCGGCGTGAGCGATCACCCGGTCGCCAGCCGTGCGTCATCAGGTCGAAGTCACGCGGCGTACCGCGGCGCGGGTAGGCGCCATCGTTCATGCCGAGCAGGCAGACAACACGGAACGGGATGGATCGCATCGGCATCAGCGTGGCGAACTGCACGCCACCGCCGAAGAAACGCTGCTGCAGGCCGGTGCTTTCCACGGCGGCCAGCCAGTGTTCACGGACGACAAGCAGCGGCACTGCCTGCTCGAAGCCCGCGGTGTCACAGAGCGCCTGCCATTGCACGAGTTGTTCGCGCAGTCGCTGCAACAAGCGTGCTGCGTCGTCGTCACCCTTCGCATCGAAAAAACGATCCAGCAGCAGGTCGAGCCGCTTCACCCATTCTGCAGGGCGCTGCGGTTCGCGCAGCTCACCCAGCGTCGTGCGCATCGCCTCGATCCAGGCCGCCAAACCGCCCACGCGTTGCGCGGCGAGGCCGGTCATGCCGGCCACTGGCAGCACGTCCTGCCAGGGCGCTTCACCCGGGATCGCATAGCCCAGCAGCAGGCGTTCGAGGCCCGCGGCCCAGGTGTTCTGCGCGAGCGTCGGCAGCCCGTTCGGCACGCCGTGCTCGGCGCGGTGCGCGCCATCGAGGCCCCAGCGCACGATGGCTTTTTCCAGCGCATCGCGCAGCGATTCGATGTCGGATTCGCTGAGATCAAAGCGCCTGCGGATCGCGGCGACTTCGAACAGCGACAGCCAATCTGTCATGGCGACGCGCGAGTCCGGCAGATGGAGCAAGCGTTCCAGCGCCTGCACCAGGGGCTGTTCGCGTGCAGAGGTGTCCGCGACGCTGTAAGGCAGATGTCGGGCGTGCTTCTTCTCGAAGCGGCCGAACACGGCCTGGATGTGGGACACGAACTCCGTCATGTCCGGGACCATCACCATGATGTCGGAGGGCTGCAGCGAAGCCTCTGCATCCAGCAGCGCCAGCAGGTGATCGTGCAGCACCTCGACTTCGCGCTGCGCGGAATGCGCCTGCACGAAAGTCACCGATCCATCGATGGGGATGTCTTCCGGCTCGGGCGGCAAGGGCTCGAGGTTCAGGATGGCCGATTGCAGGCGTGCCAGACGCGTCGTCTTCCCGGGGTCGGTGAACCAGTCCACGCGCGGCAACTGATGCGGCTGGCTTTCAGTCTGGTCAAAGCCATCGAGCAGGTGCAGGTAGTCGCGGCCCTGCTTGCCCAGCGAGGCCAGTAGCGGCGGAGCCTCGGCATGCAGGTCCAGATCTTCGCGCGGGCTGCGACGATGCTGCGCCAGCTTCTTGAGCAGCTCGCGGCCTTCGACGATGTCCGCCCAGTGGAACTGGCAAGGGTTCTGAACCGCCACGATCACCTGGCAGACGCGTCCCAGCTGCGCGAGCGCTTCGACCGACTGCATCGGCAGCGCCGAAATGCCGAACACGAAGAGCCGCGAGGGCAGGCCTGCGGGGCGAACGCCGTCATGCGTCGTGATCGCCTCGACGAAGGCGCGGTGCACGGCCGCGCGCGAGGTGTTCTCGTGGCGCGGGCCCACGTCGCTGCGCAATGCGCGCCAAAGCGCCGGCTGCCAGCGGTGTTCATCGGGTGCGGTGCTGTCGTCGCCGTGCTCCCAGGCATCGAGCCAGTCCGCACGATATTGCTGATAGCCATCGAAGACGTCGGCCACCTGCTGCGCCAGCTGCCAGGCGCGACGTCCGTCATCGTCGCCCTGCAGGTAGTGCGCGAGCGGCGCGTAAAGCGTTTCGTCGGCGTTCACGCAGGCTGGCAACAGCCGCAGCAAACGCCAGGTCAGCGCGCCCTTGTCGAAGACCAGCTGCGAGGGCACGGCCTCGCGACCCAGCACCGCGCGATACGCACGCCACAGGAAGGTGGAGGGCAGGTCGATATCCGTCGCGGCGCAGATGCCAAAGGCCTCGTCATCGGCCAGGGCCTGCTGCAGCCAGTGCTTCATGCCGTTGCTCTGCACGAGGAAGACCTCGCGCTCGAGCGGCGACAGCGGCCGCCGCCGGATCGTGTCGATCACCAGGTCGCGCAGGTCTTCGAGGCGATTGCCGTGCAGGACGAGGAAACCGGTGGGCGTGGGCAGGGCAGACATAAGAGGCGATTGTGGCCCGGCTGAGGCTCAGGTTGTGAGCCGGTATGTTCGCCTGATTCAGTGCACTCGGGACGGATTCGCGCGTCGCCGTGGCTCCCGGACCGGGTCAGGCTGCCGGCACCCTTCCAAGGTGCCCCATGCAGCACGAAACCTTGCATTTCGAAGGATCGAAATCCAGAATAAACGTACCGACGTTTAATGGGTGCTGACATGGCACCCACAGACATCGAATTTGATCCGGAGAAGGACCTGCGGAACCGCGCGAAGCATGGGATCAGCTTGGCGATGGCGCTTCATCTGGACTGGGACAGCCTGGATATCGTTCCTGATCTCCGTAGGCCGTATGGTGAGGATCGATACATCGGTTACGGGATGATCCACTCGCGCCTGTATTGAGTGGTTTACACAATTCGATCTGTTGTGGTTCGCATCATGAGCTTGCGCAAGGCAAACAGCCGTGAGGGATTGAAGTATGGCAAAGAGGGTCCGAATACCCATTAAGCCGGTGAACCGTCGCAGCAAGGTGCTGATACTGCCGACTCCGGAAGAGGACGAGGCCATCAACCGTGGCATCTCGGAAGACCCCGACACCTGGGAGTTGTCCGACGAAGAATTCACTCAGTTGAGGCCCTTCCGCGGTCGCCCCTTGGGCAGCGGCTCTCGCGTGAAGGTGACGCTGCGGCTGGACGAGGACACGATCAAGCGGTTTCGCGCGACCGGTCCCGGCTGGCAGACACGCCTGAATGACCTTCTGATCAGCGCGGCGAAGAAAGCTGGAATCTGACTGCCGACAGCGAGGAGACCCCACCATGTACGTCCCGGACTTCTTCCACGAGGCGCGGCCCGAATTTCTCGCGGGACTGATCCAGAAGCACGCCCTTGCCACGCTTGTCGCCACGGACCGGCAGGGCGAACTGTTCGCGAACCACATTCCCCTGCTGCTGCGGATTTTATCTCCGGACAATGCGCTGGTTGGGCATGTCGCGAAGACCAATCCGCTATGGCAGTCCATCGATTCGGGTTCTTCCGTATTGGCGGTCTTCCAAGGACCGGAGCACTACATTTCGCCGAGCTGGTATCCCTCGAAAGCGGCGCACGGGCGCGTGGTGCCCACCTGGAACTATGCCGTCGTACACGTCCGCGGCGTCCTGACCTGGCATCACGAGGCCGACTGGATCAGGGAGCAGATGCGCGATCTGACCAGGCAGCATGAATCAGGTTTCGAGCATCCCTGGAAGATCGAGGACGCGCCCGACGACTTCATCCCAAAGCTCATCGCCAGCACAGTGGGTCTGGAAATCCGCATTACCGAGATGATCGGCAAGTGGAAGATGAGCCAGAACCGGGACGCGACGGACCGCGCGGGCGTGGTCGCGGGATTGTCAGGAATAGGTACGGACGCAGCCTCGCAGACCCAGGCGCTGGTCTCAGGTCAATCCTCGCCGTAATCGCGGTCGGGGTGATCGGTCTCGCCAAGCTTCCAGTAACCGCGCGTGACCATCTGCGCGGGGGCCATGCCCCGCTCCTGAAGCAGGTGCCGGCGGATACGACGGATCGCGCCGGCCTCGGCCGCCACATAAAGGCGAACGCCTTCCGGCAGCGACGCACTTCGGATCGCAGCCTCGAGCATGGAGCCCGGCTCCGCGCCGCCATCCGCACGAACCAGACGCGTCAGGCGCGCACCCGGGTGGGCTGCATCCAGCGCCGCGGCTTCCTCGAAGGCCGGCAATTCGAGGAACACCTCGGCCGTCGCGTGGGCGGGCAGGGATTCAAGAATCGTCGCCAGCGCAGGGATGGCGGTGTCGTCACCGGCCAGCACCCAGTGCGTGGCTGCGTCATCCAGCGCATAGGCACGTCCCGGTCCCGCGATCGTGAGCGGCTGGCCGGCTTCAGCCTGCGCGGCCCAGCTCGCGGCGGGGCCTTCGCCATGCAGGACCATATCGACGGTGAGCTCACACGTGGCCGCATCGAAACGCCGCGGGGTATAGGTGCGCATCACCGGCTTTGACTCGGGCGTCTCACCGGCAAACAACAGCTTGATGTGCGCGGCCGGACCCGACCATTCGAAGGCAGACAGCGCCTCGCCCGTGAACACGATGCGTCGCATACGTGGGGTGACATCGGTGACGGATTTAACCGTGACGGCGTGGCGGGCTTTCTTGGGCTTGGGGGGGGCATCAGAAGTGGTCATGGCATGTGCTCGTTGTGATCAGGCAGCCGAAACGACGATTTTCACGCCGAGGCTGTGCAGGACTTTAAGTACGGTGTCATAGCGAGGCTTGGCGCCGGGCAGTAGCGCCTTGTACAGGCTTTCGCGACCCAGGCCCGCTTCCCGGGCAATCTCAGCCATGCCCCGCGCCTTGGCCACTTGACCCACTGCTGTGAGAAAGACGTCCGGATTCGGGTCTTCCAACGCAGCAGTCAGGTACTCGGCTATGGTTTCGTCATCCGTCAGGAATTCGCTCGAATCGAAGGGTTTGAGTCGCGTCATCGCTCGTTCTCCTGCCAGAGATCGCTCATCAATTGCCTTGCCCGGCTGATGTCGCTCTGTTGAGTGGACTTGTCGCCGCCGCAGAGCAAGACAGCCAGCTTGCCACCGCGCATCGCGAAATAGAGCCTGTATCCAGGTCCCACGTGGATGCGCAGTTCACTGAGACCGCCACCCAACGATTTGCAGTCCCCCAGGTTCCCAAGACGTAGCGAATCCAGCCTGGCGAGTATTCGCGCGGTTGCGCGACGATCCTTCAGCTTGAACAGCCATCTTTCGAAGTGCTCGGTTTGTTGAACCTGGAACACCGCCGCCTCCTTGTATTGTATCCATACGGATACGAAACTTCAAAGCAATCCTTTGCCTTACGCTGGCCTTGCCCAATAAAGTTGTCGCGACAGTAGACGAATACTTCCAAATGCTCCGCTGGTATTTAGCCGGTGAAAGCCAC
>CANGMU010000104.1 GCA_947454665.1 Pseudomonadota bacterium
AGTTCCCGTTCGAGCAGCTGTGCGGCGCCGCGCAGGCCGCCGAGTGGATTGCGGATCTCATGGGCCAGTTGTCGCACCATGAGGCGGCTGCCATCGATGCCGGACAGCACGTCGTTCTCGCGCAGCATTCGCTGACGCGTGCGGGCGTCGGTCATCTCGACCAGCAGGTGCGTGCCGGTGATCTCGTCTTCGAGCGGCGTGACGGCAATGTCGACCACATGCGGGTCGTGCGGCGAAACGGTCGCGCCGAAGGGACGCAGCATGATCTCGTGCTGGGCGCAGGGCTCCAGGTTGGCAAGCGATCGCCGCAGCGTCTTGGTCAGTTTCTGCGAGTCATGGAACAGGTCGCCAAAAGGCCGCCCACGCGCGGTGTTGACGCTCAGGGCCATAAGGTCCTGGGCTCCGACATTGGCATAAGTGAGGCACAGGTGCGCATCAAGCACGACGATGCCTGTCGACAACGCGTCGAGGAGGTCCGCCGGATCGAAATGCGACAGGGGCGAGGCGCTGCGGTATTCGAAGGTCATGGCACAACCTCCCCGCGGCACGCGCAGACGGGCAGTGCCTTTAGCGCGGTGCTGCTCTGCGCCCGGGGGAAAGCAGCGAGGGCTGGAAAACGTTGAAAGCCAAAGGAGCTGTCGTGCACTTCGCGCGACCGTCCGGTGCCGAGATGACCGCAAGCAGCGTATAGGCGCCGCGCGGCAGACCGGCGAACTGGTATGAGGTCCCGCCTGTGGGCCAGCCCTCGATGCGCGCTCCGTTCAGCGTGACCGTCAGTTGATCTCCGGCCGCCAAAGCAGGCTCCGTCTCGATGAGCACCGGAACCGTGTCTTCGATGCCAAAGGTCTGTTCCGGCGCCGGGCTGCTTATTTTGCAGGTGAGGAGACGCGTATCGGGTTCCCTCGGAGCCTGCGCTGTCGGTGAGTAGACCTGAGGGACCGATCCCGGCTTGGGTGCAGAGACGAGCGGGATTTTCTCGGCGCCCGGTACGAGCTTGTCCGAGTAGTGCACCACGCCATCCTTGTCCACCCAGCGATAAGCCTCTGCGGCCCCGAGCGAGGCAGCGACCAATAGCATCACGAAGGTAGGCAGGGTTCGCATCGTTCATCAGCATAGCCTCTGCGGCGTCAGGTTCAAGCCGGGTGGCGGCGGTGAAGCCGCCACCCGTGCAGGCACTGCGCCCTGCCGATGGCAGGTTTACAGGCTGTAGTACATATCCAGCTCGACCGGGTGCGTGCTCATCCGGTAACGCGTCACTTCCTGCATCTTCAGACCGATGTAGGCGTCGATGACGTCGTCCGTGAACACACCACCGGCCTTGAGGAAGCCGCGGTCCTTGTCGAGGTGCTCCAGCGCCATGTCCAGCGAATGGCAGACCTCGGGGATGTGCTTGGCCTCTTCCGGCTCCAGGTCGTACAGGTCCTTGTCCGCGGCTTCGCCCGGGTGGATCTTGTTCTGGATGCCGTCCAGGCCGGCCATCATCATGGCCGAGAAGGCCAGGTACGGATTCGCCAGCGAGTCCGGGAAGCGCACTTCGATGCGACGCGCCTTCGGGTTCGAGACGAACGGGATGCGGATTGAGGCCGAACGGTTGCGGGCCGAGTAGGCCAGCATGACCGGCGCTTCGAAGCCCGGCACGAGGCGCTTGTAGCTGTTGGTGCCCGGGTTCGTGAAGGCGTTGATGGCCTTCGCGTGCTTGATGATGCCGCCGATGTAGTACAGCGCGATGTCAGACAGTCCGCCGTACTTGTCACCGGCGAACAGGGCCTTGCCATCCTTCGACAGCGACTGGTGCACGTGCATGCCCGAGCCGTTGTCGCCGACGATCGGCTTCGGCATGAAGGTGACCGACTTGCCGTAGCGCGCCGCCACGTTCTGGATCGCGTACTTCAGGATGAGGACTTCGTCGGCCTTGCGGACCAGCGTGCCCGAACCGACACCGATCTCGCACTGGCCGCCCGTGGCGACTTCGGAGTGGTGCACTTCGACATCGAGGCCCATCTCCTCGAGCGCGTTGCACATCTCGCTGCGGATGTCCTGCAGGGCATCGACCGGCGGAACCGGGAAATAGCCGCCCTTCACGCCGGCGCGATGGCCGAGGTTGCGCAGGTCGCCGTAGTCGCGGCCCGTGTTCCAGGCACCGCTATAGCTGTCCACGGAGTAGGAGCAGCCGTTCATGTCGTTCTTCCACTTCACGTCGTCGAAGACGAAGAACTCGTTTTCCGGTCCGAAGCGCGCCGAGTCGGCGATGCCCGTGGACTTGAGGTAGGCCTCGGCGCGGCGCGCCAGCGAGCGCGGGTCGCGCTCATAGCCCTGCATCGTGGCGGGCTCGATGATGTCGCAGCGCAGGTTGAGCGTCGTCTCTTCGAAGAAGGGATCGAGCACGGCCGTGGACGGATCCGGCATCAGGATCATGTCCGACTCGTTGATGCCCTTCCAGCCAGAGATCGACGAACCGTCGAACATCTTGCCGTCGACGAAGAGGCCTTCGTTCACGGTACGAGCCGGCACCGACACGTGGTGCTCCTTGCCGCGGGTGTCGCAGAACCGGAAGTCGACGTACTTGACCTCCTTCTCCTGGATGAGCTTCAGAACGTCGTTCGCAGTCGTCATAGATCCTCCGGTGGGATGTTTTTCTAGTCCGCGGGCCCCAAAACAATGCATGGCGCATGCCAGCCTGCAGGACCCAACCAATCAATAGGTTACACGCACGGCGACCCAAACTGGGACCCCGTCCGATCCGTTTTGGTGCGCGATTTGGCGATTTGCACCCTGGCGGTGCGTGATGCCCGACGCGACACCTCGCGCAGGATTTCCGCCCACGCGCCCGCCTTTCGGCGAGCCGCTATACTGCCCGGTTTTCCGACTGCCTACACTTTCCGAGCCCAAGTCATTATGGCGACTCAAAAAATCGGCACGCGGCCGCAGACGTTCCAGGACCTGATCCTGACGCTGCAACGCTATTGGGCGGCCCAGGGCTGCGTGATCCTGCAGCCCTATGACCTGGAGGTCGGGGCCGGCACCTTCCACACCGCGACCTTCCTGCGGTCCATCGGTCCGGAGCCCTGGAGCGCAGCCTACGTGCAGCCCTCGCGCCGACCGACCGACGGCCGTTACGGGGACAACCCGTTCCGGCTTCAGCACTACTACCAGTTCCAGGTGGTCATCAAGCCGTCGCCGCTGGACATCCTCGACCTGTATGTCGGCAGCCTGCGCCACATCGGCTTCGACCCGGAGACGCATGACCTGCGTTTCGTCGAGGACAACTGGGAATCGCCGACGCTCGGCGCCTGGGGCCTCGGCTGGGAGGTCTGGCTGAACGGCATGGAAGTCACGCAGTTCACCTACTTCCAGCAGGTGGGTGGTCTGGACTGCCGCCCGGTGACCGGCGAGATCACCTACGGCCTCGAGCGCCTTGCGATGTACCTGCAGGGCGTGGAGAGCGTGTTCGACCTGGTCTGGGCCGATGGCCCGCGCGGTCGCGTCACCTATCGCGACGTGTTCCACCAGAACGAGGTGGAGCAGTCGACCTACAACTTCGAGCATGCGGATGTCGCCGTGCTGTTGCGCCATTTCGACGAGCACGAGAAGGCCTGCAACGACCTGCTCGCCGCCAAACTCGCGCTGCCGGCCTATGAGCAGGTGCTCAAGGCTTCGCACACCTTCAACCTGCTCGATGCGCGCAAGGCGATCTCGGTAACCGAACGCCAGCGCTACATCCTGCGCGTGCGCACGCTCGCGCGCGCCGTCGCGCAGAGCTATTACGCCAGCCGTGAAGCGCTCGGCTTCCCGATGCTGAAGACCGTCGCGGCGAAGGAGCCCGCATGAGCCGCCGCGAACATTTCCTCGTCGAACTGCACACCGAGGAGCTTCCGCCGAAGGCGCTGACCGCGCTGGAAGCAGCGTTCCGCGACGGCATCATCGCGAAGCTCGATGCGGCCGGTCTTGTCTATGGCAAGGTCGAATCCTTCGCGACGCCGCGGCGCCTGGCCGTGCTGGTGTCGCGCCTCGCCGATCGCGCACCGGACCAGAAGATCCAGCGTCGCGGCCCACCGGTCACGGCCGCCTTCGATGCCGCCGGCCAGCCAACGCGCGCGGCGCAGGCCTTCGTGCAGAGCTGCGGCGTGCCGGTCGAACAGATCGGGCGCGAGCAGGATGCCAAGGGCAGCGAATTCCTCAGCTTCACCGGCGTGAAGGCCGGGGCCACGGTGCAGGAACTGCTCCCGGGCTTCGTGAGTGAATCTCTGGAGCAGCTCCCGATCCCCAAGCGCATGCGCTGGGGCGCGGGCGAAGCGCAGTTCGTGCGCCCGGTGCACGGGCTCGTGCTGATGTACGGTCGTGATGTCATCCCGGCGACGATCCTCGACACGGCCGCCGGGCATTTCACGCGCGGCCACCGCTTCATGTCGCACAAGCCGGTCGTGATCGTCTCGCCCTCGCGCTATGCCGCGACGCTGGAGAAACGCGGCAAGGTCATCGCCAGCTTCGCGGCGCGCCGTGATCGCGTGCGCACCGGCGTCGAGCAAGCCGCAACGGCAGCGGGTGGACGTGCGCTGATCTCCGATGCGCTGCTGGATGAAGTAACCGCGCTGGTTGAATGGCCCGTGCCGGTCGCCGGTCGCTTCGAGGAACGTTTCCTCGAGCTGCCGCGCGAGGTGCTGATCTCCACGCTGCAGGACCACCAGCGTTACTTCCCGGTCGAGGATTCGAACGGCCGCCTGATGCCGTGGTTCATCACGCTGTCGAACATCGAGAGCAAGGATCCCTCGGTCGTGCGCGCCGGCAACGAGCGCGTTGTGCGGCCGCGCCTGTCGGATGCTGCGTTCTTCTACGCGCAGGATCGCAAGGCGCCATTGGCAGCACGTGGCGTGGCCCTGGATGCGGTGACGTTCCAGGCGCAGCTGGGTTCGATCGGCGACAAGGTCCGTCGCGTGGCCGCACTGGCTCGCGCGATTGCCGCGCGTATCGGCGGCGACGAACGCCTTGCCGGTCGCGCAGCGGAACTGGCCAAGTGCGACCTGGTCACGAACATGGTCGGCGAGTTCCCGGAACTGCAGGGCATCATGGGCCGTTATTACGCGACGGCAGACGGGGAGCCGGCGGAAGTCGCGCAGGCCGTGGCAGAGCACTACCAGCCGCGCGGTGCCGGCGATGCCGTGCCGACGACGCTGGCGGGCCTGGCGGTCTCGATCGCGGACAAGCTCGACACGCTCACCGGCATCTTCGCGATCGGCCAGAAGCCCTCGGGCACGAAGGACCCGTTCGCGCTGCGTCGTGCCGCCATCGGCATCGGCCGCATGATCTACGAGCGCAAGCTGCCGCTGGATCTCGTCGACCTCATCCACGACTCGCTGAAGTTGCACACCGTGTTCGAAGCGCCGGTCGCCGCCCATGGCAAGCCGCTTGCCGCGCGGGATGTCGTGGCCGAGCAGGTGTACGACTATCTGATGGAACGCCAGCGCAATGCCTGGCTCGAGCCGCCGGATGGCGGCCCGACGATCCCGGGCCTGACACCCGAGGCCTGCGATGCCGTCATCGCCGTGCGTCCGCGTTCGCCGCTCGATTTCGATGCGCGGCTGCGCGCGCTGCTGGGCTTCCTGCAGTTGCCCGAGGCGGCGAGTCTCACGGCTGCGAACAAGCGCATTGCGAACCTCCTGAAGAAGTCGGCGGGCGATGACACGGGCGCTGTGTCGATCGATGCCTCGCGACTGACGGCCGGTGCGGAGCGCGACCTGTATGACGCCGTGATCGCGGCCGAGCACTCGGTGCCCGGCCATGTCGCCGTCGGCGCCTATGCAGAGGCCCTGTCGGAACTCGCGCGACTGCGCAGCGCCGTGGATGCCTTCTTCGATGGCGTGATGGTGATGGATCCGGACCTGGCCCTGCGTGCGAATCGGCTTGCGCTGCTCGTTACCTTGCGCGGACTCTTCACGGGCATCGCGGATCTCTCGCGTCTGCCGGGGTAAGACAAATGCTCCATGGCGGAACCGTGGGTGTCTGGCCGCTGCTTGTCGCAGCGCTCTGCGGCTTCGTGATCGGTGGGCTCTGGTATGGGCCCCTGTTCCAGAAGCCGTGGATGGCGGCTTCCGGTATGACGCATGAAAAGGGCCGGCAGCAGAACATGGCGCTCGTATTCGGGCTCACCTACCTGCTGAACGTCGTGATCGCCTTCGCCATCGCGATGCTGGCGGGCCGCGGCCATGGCGTGCTGTGGACGGCGCATGCTGGTTTCTTCGCCAGCCTGATGTTCATCGCGCCGGCGCTGGGCGTGATCTATCTCTTCGAGAGCCGGTCGCTCAAGCAGTGGCTCATCAACGCCGGCTATCAGGTCGTCAACGCGACCGCGATGGGCGCAGTGCTCGGGGCCTGGCCGCACTGATGCGGCGTCGGCCCCGGCACTGACCGGGGCGGGTCAGCCCTCGCCCCAGACCTCGCGCGCGACTTCAACGACGAGACGCAGCTTCGCTTCCTGCTGGGCGACGCTCACGTCGTTGCCCTGCTCGGTGCTCGCGAAGCCGCACTGCGGAGACAGCGCCAGCTGCTCCAGCGGACAGAACTTCGCGGCCTCGTCGATGCGACGCTTGATGTCGTCCTTGCTTTCAAGCTGCCCGAGCTTGGTCGTCACCAGGCCCAGCACGACCGTCTTGTGCTTCGGCACATGGCGCAGCGGCTGGAAGTCGCCGGAGCGCGCATCGTCGTACTCGAGGAAGAAGGCATCCACGTCGAGCTCGTTGAAGAGCACTTCCGCGACCGGTTCGTAACCGCCCTCGGCGGCCCAGGAACTGCGGTAGTTGCCACGGCACAGGTGAATGGCCGTGACCATGTCGGCGGGCTTGGTGGCCAACGCGCCATTGATCAGCTGCGCGTACTGGCGCGGCAGGCTGTCCGGGTCCTCGCCGCGGGCACGGGCGCGCTCGCGCTGGGCGGTGTCGCAGAGATAGGCCAGGTTCGTGTCATCGAACTGCAGATAGCGCAGGCCCGCATTGCCGAGCTGCGTCACTTCGTCCTGGTAGGCCGCCACGACGTCGTCGAAGAACTGTGTCATGTCGGGATAGATCTCCCGGCTGATGCCTTCGCGGCCACCGCGGAAGTGCAGCATCGTCGGACTGGGGATCGTGATGCGTGGCGTGCGGTCTGTGAGCGACTTCAGGTGCTGGTAGTTCGCGACCTCGATGGCGCGCGCGTGCTTCACGCGGCCCGTGATCGCCATGACCGGCGGCGCGAAATCGACATCGCCCGTGGCCTTGTGGAACTTGGTCGGCAGGCCACCCTGCTCATCGACGCCGTCGAGCTGCAGCAAGAAGTCGGTATGGAAGTGGCGGCGGCGCAGTTCGCCGTCGGTGATCGAAGGCAGGCCGACGCGCTCCTGGAACGCGACGACTTCGGTGATGGCGCGGTCTTCGACGGCGCGCAGCGCCGCGGCATCGATTTCCTGACGGCGGTATTGGCCCCGCGCCTCGAGCAGGTAAGCGGGACGAAGGAAGCTGCCGACATGCTCGGCGCGGAACGGGGGGGCGTGACGACGTGCGGACAAGTGTCTGGCCTGGACGGTTTACCGACGGAATGCGGCAATGAAATGATAGCGTTGGCATCTAGAAGTTTGTCTTATCAACGTATGCACCGCCCGACATGAGAAACTCGGGGCGTCGACCTACAAGAAG
>CANGMU010000105.1 GCA_947454665.1 Pseudomonadota bacterium
CTTGCAAGCCTCCGCCGTCGACCGTCATCTGGGTGCGCTCGACACCTACGCCTGACGCCGGAATCCCGTCACAGGCGGGCTGGCACGGCCCTTGCTGCAGGTCCCTCGGGTGGCGTTATGCTGACTCCCACCCCCTTTGAAGGACCCCTGTCATGTCGCAAGCCCCTGCCGAAGCCGAAGCCCCCAAGAAGAGCAAGACCAAGCTGATCGTGATCATCGCGGCAGCCGTGATGCTGGTCGGTGGTGGTGCCGCTGCGTTCTTCCTGACGCGGGGTGATGACAAAAAGGCGGGCGAAGCCCATGCCGAGAAGGTCGAACCCAAGCACCCCTCGCTCTACGTGCCGCTCGATCCGCCCTTCGTGGTGAATTTCGAATCGGGCCGCGCCAAGTTCCTGCAGGTCGCCGTGCAGCTCATGACGCGCGAGCCCGAGTTCGTCGAATTCCTGAAAGGCCATGACCCGGCCATCCGCAACGACCTGCTGCTGCTGTTCGGCGCGCAGACGGTCGATGAACTCTCGACGCGCGAAGGCAAGGAGCACCTGCGCGAACAGGCCCTCGCCGCGGTCCGCAAGCTCATTGCGGATGAGGGCGAAAAATCCGAGAAGCTCGAAAACCTCTACTTCACCAGCTTCGTGATGCAGTAAGGCCAGGCACGATGAGTAACGAGAACATCAGCGAAGCAGACATGCTGGCGGCCATGGCGATGGCCAATCCCGGCATCGACCTGCCCCCCTCTTCGGTCGGATCCGCGTTGTCGATGACCGACGGGTCGGGATCCCGGCATGACGTGAACATCGATGTCATCCTGGACGTGCCGGTCACCTTGTCGCTGGAAGTTGGCCGCACGCGATTGCCCATCCGCAGCCTGCTGCAGCTCAACCAGGGTTCCGTGGTCGAGCTCGAGCGTGCCGCGGGCGAGCCGCTCGATGTTTATGTGAACGGCACGCTGATCGCGCACGGCGAAGTCGTCGTCGTGAACGAGAAATTCGGCATCCGGCTCACCGACGTGATCAGCCCCGCTGAACGCATCCGCAAGCTGAAGTGAGCTGACGTGAAGCGTGGTCTGAGTCTGGGCGTGATATGGCTGCTGCCGGCCTGCGGTCTCGCAGCCGATCCGGCGACACCCGCGCCGGTCTTCGCGGCCCCGGCTGCCGCGACCTCGACGGTCGCCGGCAGTGCCGGCGGCCTCGGGCAGGTGACGCTGGCCCTGCTGTTCGTGCTCGCGGCCATCTTCGGCGTTGCCTGGTTCATGCGTCGCCTGCGTGGCCTCACCGGCGGTGAGGAATCCCTGCGGGTCATCGCGCAGGTCGCGCTCGGTGCGCGCGAGCGTGCCGTGGTCGTGCAGGTCGGCAACCAACAGGTGCTGCTGGGCGTCGCGCCCGGCCGCGTGAACCTGCTGCAGGTCCTGCCTGAAGGCGGGTTGCCTGCACCGCAGGCAGCCACACCATCGCTTGCTGTGCGGCCTGACTTCGCCGCGCTCCTGAAGAAGAGCCTCGGTCGATGAGGTCTTTCCCGAGATCGCTGTGCGCTGTGCTGCTGCTTGTTGCATCGCTGCTGCCGCTGTGGGCGCAGGCCGCTGCGCCGGGCTTGCCGGCGGTCACCGTGAGCGGGGGCGGCAATTATTCGCTGACCTTGCAGGTCCTCCTGCTGATGACGGCGATTTCGCTGTTGCCGGCAATCCTGCTGATGATGACGGCCTTCACGCGCATCATCATCGTACTGTCCATCCTGCGGCAGGCCATCGGCGCCGGCCAGTCGCCGCCGAACCAGGTCATGGTGGGCCTCGCGCTGTTTCTCACTTTCTTCGTGATGTCGCCGGTCGTCGACCGCATCAACGCGGAAGCGGTGCAGCCCTATATGGCTGGGCAGATCGAAACGACCGAAGCCCTGTCGCGTGGCGCAGGTCCGCTGAAGGAATTCATGCTGCGCCAGACGCGCGAGTCTGACATCGCGACCTTCGTGCGCATCTCCGGTGGCAAGGGCTTCGAGAAACCCGAGGACGTGCCGCTGTCCATCCTCGTGCCGGCCTTCGCCACGTCCGAGCTCAAGACCGCGTTCCAGATCGGCTTCATGGTCTTCATCCCCTTCGTCATCATCGATCTCGTCGTCGCGAGCGTGCTGATGTCCATGGGCATGATGATGCTGTCGCCTGTGCTCATCTCGCTGCCCTTCAAGATCATGCTGTTCGTGCTTGTCGACGGCTGGTCGCTGCTGATCGGCACGCTTGCCTCCAGCTTCTACCGCTAGGACCATCACATGACTCCCGAAACCGTGATGAACCTCGGCACCCGCGCGCTGGAGATGACACTGCTGCTGTCCGCGCCGCTGCTGCTGGTCGCCTTGTTCGTCGGCTTGCTCATCGGCGTCTTCCAGGCTGCGACACAGATCAACGAGATGACACTGTCTTTCATCCCCAAGTTGCTAGGCATGGGCGTGACGGTTGTCGTCGCCGGTCCCTGGATGCTGAAAACGCTGGTCAGCTATACGCGCGAACTGTTCCTGAGCATCCCGCAGCTGATCCGCTAGGGCAGGGCATTCGCCGTGCTTACGGTCACCACCGGTCAGCTCGAAGCCTGGGTTGCCCTGTATCTCTGGCCCTTCATCCGCATCGCCGGTTGCCTGATGGTGGCGCCGATCTTCGGCGCACGCTTCGTCCCGCCCCGCAGCCGGCTCATCCTCGCCGGTGCCATCACATTGCTGGTCGCACCGATGTTGCCGCAGCCCCAGGTGGCGCCGTTCACCGGCGCTGGATTCGTCATCGCGGGCCAGCAGCTGCTCATCGGTCTGGCCATGGGTTTCGTCGTGCAGATCGTCTTCGATGCACTGGCCATGGCCGGCCAACTGCTCGCCAACAGCATGGGCCTGTCCTTTGCCTTCAATGTCGACCCGCTGCGCGGTACCGGAACGCCGGTCATCGGCCAGTTCTATTCGATCTTCGTCACGCTGACCTTCCTGGCGCTCAACGGCCATCTCACGCTCATCGAGACGCTGGTGCAGGGTTTCCGCAGCCTGCCAGTCGGCACCAGCGGTCTTGGCACCGATGGCGTCATGCAGGTGGTGCAGTGGGGTGGCCAGATCTTCAGCGGTGCGCTGCTGGTCTCCTTGCCGGGTGTCACGGCCCTGCTCATCGTGAACCTCGCCTTTGGAGTCGTCAGCCGGGCAGCGCCGGCGCTCAACTTGTTCGCGATCGGCTTCCCGGTGACGCTGGTCTGTGGTCTCGTCGTCGTGATGATGGGCCTGCCTTCTGTCCAGCACAGTTTCGTCACGCTGATGACCGAAGGCTTCCAGTTGTTGGGCCGTCTGCTCGGACAGCAGGGCTGATCCATGGCTGAAACCGACCAGCACGACCGGACAGAGTCCCCGACACAGAAACGGCTGGACGAGGCCCGTCGCAATGGCCAGATCCCGC
The DNA here is from genome assembly GCA_947454665.1 of Pseudomonadota bacterium. Lineage (GTDB taxonomy): Bacteria > Pseudomonadota > Gammaproteobacteria > Steroidobacterales > Steroidobacteraceae > ZC4RG30. The sequence continues at coordinate 3,410 of CANGMU010000105.1, forward strand.
GCTCGCGCGAGCTGACCGCCGCGGCAGTGATGCTGACCGCCGGCATCGGTCTGCAGGTGCTCGGGCCGACCGTGGGCCAGCGCCTCGGCGACCTGATGCGCCACGGGCTTGCGATCGATCGCGCCCAGGCCATGGATCCGACCCGCATGTTGCCTGCCCTGGGTGAAGCGGCGCTGGACGGGGCGATCACCATTGCGCCGGTCCTCGTGCTGACGCTGGTGGCGGCGCTGGGTGCACCGATGATCCTCGGTGGCTGGGCCTTCAGCACGACGGCACTGGCGCCGCGCTTTGATCGGCTGGACCCGTTGGCCGGCTTCGGTCGCATGTTCTCCACGCGCAGCGCCGTCGAGCTTGCCAAGGCGCTCGCCAAATTCGGCGTCGTCGCAGCCGCTGGTGCCATCGTCTTCGCGATCCAGTTCAAGCAGATGATGGGTCTGGGTGCGCAGCCCGTGGGTCCGGCGATCGGCCAGGCCATCGCGATCTGTGGCCAGGCGCTTACCGCGCTCACGGCGGCGCTGATCTTGATCGCCGCTGTCGACGTGCCTTTCCAGCTCTGGCAATACCACCGCGACCTGCGCATGACGCGCGAGGAAATCAAGCAGGAGACCCGAGAGAGCGAAGGTTCGCCGGAAGTGAAGGGCCAGATCCGCCGCCTGATGCGCGAGCGGGCGCAGGGCCGGATGATGCAGGACGTCCCCAAGGCCGATGTCATCGTCGTCAACCCGACCCATTACGCCGTGGCCCTGCGCTACGACGAAAAACGCCATCGCGCGCCGGTGGTCGTCGCCAAGGGCGTGGACTTCGTCGCCGCCCGGATCCGCGAGGTGGCCAGCGAACATCAGGTGCCGATTTTCGAGGCACCGCCGTTGGCCCGCGCCTTGCATCGTACTGTTGAGATCGGTGACGAAATCCCGTCGACGCTGTATGTCGCGGTCGCGCAGGTGCTGACCTATATCTTGCAGCTCCGTGCCGCCCGCCGCGAAAAACAGGCTTTGCCGCCCGTCCCGGTCATCGATTTCAGGGAATAAGGATCCATGGCCGAAACCGCCGCGACCGACACGTTCCAGCGAGTGCTCCGCAGCGGCCTCGGCGTGCCCGTCGGAATCCTGGCGGTTCTTGCCATGGTGATCCTGCCGCTGCCCACGGTGGCGCTGGACGTGCTCTTCACCTTCAACATCGCGCTGTCGCTCGTCGTGCTGATGGCGGTGTTCTATGTGGCGCGGCCGCTGGAGTTCGGCGTCTTCCCGAGCGTGCTGCTGCTGGCGACCCTGCTGCGCCTCGCCCTGAACGTCGCCTCGACCCGCGTCGTGCTGCTGCACGGCCATACCGGCACCGGCGCTGCCGGTCATGTCATCGAATCCTTCGGCCAGTTCGTCGTCGGTGGCAACTATGCCGTCGGCGTCGTCGTGTTCATCATTCTCACGATCATCAACTTCGTCGTGGTGACCAAGGGTGCGGGCCGCATCTCCGAAGTCACGGCCCGCTTTACCCTCGATGCGATGCCCGGCAAGCAGATGGCGATCGACGCCGACCTCAACGCCGGCCTCATCAACCAGGAGCAGGCCCGCGAACGCCGCAACGAAGTGCGGGTCGAAGCGGACTTCTACGGTTCGATGGACGGTGCCAGCAAGTTCGTCCGCGGCGATGCCACCGCCGGCATCATGATCCTTGTGCTCAACATCGTGGGCGGCCTCGCGATAGGCGTGATGGGCCACGACATGCCTGTCGGCGACGCGGCCCGCACCTATACGCTGCTCACCATCGGTGACGGCCTCGTCGCGCAGGTGCCGGCGCTGTTGCTGTCGACCGCGGTCGCCATCATCGTCACGCGCGTCTCGGGCCAGCAGGACATGGGTGGTGAGATAGGTCGCCAGCTCGGTCAGCCACGCGCGATGTTCATCGCTGCCGCCGTCATCGCGCTGATGGGCCTGATCCCGGGCATGCCGAACGTGGCCTTCCTGCTCTTCGCGGCATTCTGCGCGGGTGCCGCCTGGCTGCTGCAGAAGAGCCGCGCCGCGACGGCAGAGCGGGCGGCCGAGGAGGCCATCGTGCCGCCCGTGCCGGTTCTCACGCCTGAACAGCGCGAGCTGTCCTGGGAAGATGTCCGCCAGGTCGACCTGCTCGGTCTGGAGGTGGGCTACCGGCTCGTGCCCTTGGTCGACCCGGCCCAGGGCGGTGACCTGCTCGCGCGCGTGAAGGGGGTGCGCCGCAAGCTGACGCAGGAACTGGGCTTCCTCGTGCCGGCCGTGCACATCCGCGACAACCTGGAATTCAGCCCGTCGATCTATCGCATCAACCTGTCCGGCGTGCCGGTGGGCGAGGGCACGGTCCACCCTGAAAAGGATCTCGCGATCAATCCGGGCAGCGTGTTCGGCAAGCTGGCCGGCATCGAGACCAAGGATCCGGCCTTCGGCATGGATGCCGTGTGGATCGATCCGGCCCAGCGCGACCATGCGCAGACGCTCGGCTATACCGTCGTCGATCCGAGCACCGTGATCGCCACGCACATCCAGCACGTCGTGCAGCAGCATGCGCACGAACTGCTCGGCCACGAGGAAGTGCAGCAGCTGCTCAATGCGCTGGCCAAGACGGCGCCGAAGCTCGTCGAAGACCTCGTGCCCAAGCTGCTGCCGCTGAACGTCGTCGTGCGTGTGCTGCAGGGGCTGCTCGCCGAGCGCGTGCCAGTGCGCAACATGCGCACGATCGTCGAGACGCTCGCCGACCATGCGCCGCGCACGCAGGATCCGCAGGCGCTGGTTGCGCAGGTGCGTGTCGCGCTCGGCCGCCAGATCGTGCAGGAACTGGCCGGCCTGAAGGACGAGTTGCCCGTCATCACGCTCGAGCCGGACCTCGAACAGTTGCTGCAGAACTCGCTCACGGGCGGCGGTTCGACGCCAGGTCTTGAACCCGGCCTGGCCGAACGCCTGCAACAGCGGCTCAACGACGCGACGCGGCGACAGGAAATGCTGGGCGAACCGGCCGTGCTGCTCGTCCCGCCGGCATTGCGCGCGAGCCTCTCGCGCTTCGTGCGGGCAGGCGTTCAGGGCCTGCAGGTGCTCGCCTGGAATGAAATCCCGGACAGCCGCAAGGTGCGGCTCGTGACGGCGGTGGGCCGCTGAGCGCGGCATCGACACAGGACATCCGATTATGAAGATCAGGACATTCATCGCCCGTGACATGCGCCAGGCCCTGCGCCTGGTGCGCGAAGAGCAGGGCGCCGATGCGGTGATCCTCTCCACGCGTCGCATTCCCGGGGGCGTCGAGGTCTCAGCCGCAGTTGATGTCGAGGTCCAGGACGTGCCCCTGCTGCAGCCGGTCGAGGTGTCGCCGCCGGACCTGATGACGGCATTGGCTGCCGCGCGGGTGCCGCCGCCCGCGCCGCAGGACGCCGACATGCACGCCGAGCTGCGCAGCATGCGCCGCATCCTCGAGACACAGATGGCGCAGCTGGCCTGGAACGACCTCACCCGTCGTGCGCCCGTGCAGGCGCAGTTGCTGACGATGCTGGCCGAGCTGGGCATCGCCCGCGAACTGGCGGCGGACATCGTCGCCACCATTCCCGGTGACCTGTCCTATGACGAGTCCAAGCGTCGGGCGATGATCGGACTCGCGCAGCGCGTCGACGTGACCGGTGATGCCCTGCTCGACCACGGTGGACGCATGGCCTTCGTCGGGCCGACCGGCGTCGGCAAGACCACGGCCATCGCCAAGCTTGCCGCCCGCTGGGTGATGCGCCATGGCCCGCGTGACATCGCTCTCGTGTCGATCGATTCGCATCGATTCGGCGCCCAGGAACAGCTCAAGGTCCTCGGCCGCCTGCTGGGCGTCGAAGCCTTCATGCTCGACGACGCGGATGAATTGCCGGCCCTGCTCGAGAACCTCCCCGACCGCAGGCTCGTGCTCATCGACACCGCCGGCCAGAGCCCCCGCGATCCGGAACTGCCCTTGCGCGCTGCGGAATTCTCGGCAGCGACCGCGCTGGCCCAGGTTCGTTGCTGTCTGGTCCTGTCCGCCGCCTCGCAGGCCGGCGTGCTCGCCGAGGCCTATCGCGGCTTCCAGAATTTCTCGCCGACCTGCTGTCTGCTCACCAAACTGGACGAAGCAACCAGTCTTGGCGGTACGATCTCCCTGCTGGCCCAGGCCCGTTTGCCTGTTGGCTACGTGAGCGAAGGCCAGCGCATTCCAGAGGACCTCGCGCCTGCCCGCGCGCACCATCTGGTCGTGCGCGCCGTAAAACTGGCGCGCGAGA
>CANGMU010000106.1 GCA_947454665.1 Pseudomonadota bacterium
CGCAGGATTTCAAAGGCCTTCGCCGGCTGGCTTGCCAGCAATCCCACTACGCCGATATCGCTCATTTGCCCCCCCGAAGGCTGCCACACAGCCTTTTGAGCAACTATACGCGGGCCCATTCGAGGTAGGTATTTCCCCCTCCAGCGGCGCGTCATCTCCGGATTAACCAGTCGGCAAGCCAGCGATAGCTTTGCATCGTGGCAGCGGAAGCCACCTGGATTTGACCTGGAGTTGCCTGATGAAACTGCTGAAGACCACCCTCGCCGCTGTCGTGACTGCGACCGCCTTTGCGGCCACTTCGCCGGCCATGGCTTTCGAGACCAGCGCCGTCACCGCGCGCTTCCGCGCCGTCCATCTGGATCCCGCCGACAAGTCGGATGCCATCGGCGCCCTGGCTGCCCCGAAGGACACACTGGATGTCGAAGCGAAATGGATCCCGGACATTGACTTCGAATATGCGCTGTCGCCGAACTGGGGCCTGGAACTGCTGCTGACCGTGCCGCAGAAGCACAGCGTGATCGCACGCCAGTCCGCGCTCGGTCTCAACCAGTCACTCGGCTCGGTGACGCACCTGCCGCCGACGCTGACGGCGAAATATTACTTCCTGACGGACAAGGTCCGGCCCTACGTGGGCGCCGGCGTGAACGTCACCTGGTTCACCAAGAATGACCTTGCCCTGAATCTTGATATCGACCGCTGGAGCGTGGGTCCCGCGCTGCAGGCTGGCGTGGATGTGTCGCTGAACGACCAGTGGTCGCTCTCGTTCGACGCCAAGCGCGCCTGGATCTCGACCGATGTCTCGCTGGGCGGCACGAAGCTGACGACCGTGCACGTTGATCCCTGGATCATCGGTGTCGGCGTGGGCTACCGCTTCGGCAAGTAAACCGTTTTCCCCGCGTAATCCGTCAGCAAGACTCGGGCGCCGACCGCAAGGCCGGCGCCCTTTTTATTGGCGTGGCGCCAATCAGCCTTCGCGACTGCGACGCTCCGTCTCGACGGCATAGATCTTCGGCACGAAGGTGCGCGAAGCGATGACGCGATTTTCCGGCGCCGGCTCGCGCGGGAACGACGCGGCCAGGCAGGCCGCCCGCTCGCGGCAGACTTCCGCGAATTCCTCATGCGTGAGGATGAAGAGGTCGTTGTGGCGGACGCCTTCCAGCACTTCCGCAGCCACGTCCATGGCATCGCGCGCGGCGGCCATGAGATCGATGACCGGCTCGCCAGGAACACCCGGCGGCGGGCCATGGGAAACGGGACCGCCCGGATTCTCGAGTTCCTTGGGGCGATTCCGCTCGGTGTTGAAGATCTGGGTCTTGATAAGACCCGGCGCGAAGACCGACACGCCGATGTTCTGGCCGTCGAGCTCCACACGCAGCGATTCCATCATGCCCATCAGGGCGTACTTGGTCGTGACATAGATGCCCAACATGCCGCCCGTGAGGCCGGCCGAGGACGAGGTCGTGACGATATGCGCACCTTCGCCATGCGCCTGCATGCGCGGCAGGAAGGTGTGGATGCCGTTGAACACGCCGCCGATATTGACGCTCGTGCCCCAGTCCCAATCGTTGTAGGTCGCCTTGCTCAGCGGGATCGCGATGCCGAGGCCCGCGTTGTTCACCAGCAGGTGGACGTTGCCGAATTTCGCCTGCACTTCGTCGGCGGCTCGCGCAAAGCCTTCGCGGTCCGTCGTGTCCAGGCTGATCGCCATCACGCCCGGATTGCCCTCAGGAAACATCGCCAGGGCTTCGTCCCGGTGCTTTTCGCTGCGATAGGTAAAGGCAACCTTCATGCCGGCCGCGGAGCAGACACGCGCGATGGCCAGGCCGATGCCGCTGGATCCACCGGTGATGAAGGCCGTCTTGCCGCGTAGGTCGGCCAGCGGCGTCTGGTGTTTGCTTGCGCTCATGGAACCCCCGTTTGGTGATGACGTGGATTGTGCCGCCCTGCAAGGGCAGAATGCACCCCGAATGAGAGAGCGTATCCAACAGGCGCGCGCTGCCCGCCGCGTGGCGCTCGGCCCGATCAGCTATCCGGAAGATCTGCCGGTCTCGGCGCGCCGCGACGACATCCGCAAGGCGATCGAAGAGAACCAGGTGGTCATCGTCTGCGGCGAAACCGGCTCGGGCAAGACGACCCAGCTGCCCAAGATCTGCCTGGAAGCCGGGCGCGGCGTGGCCGGCCTCATCGGCCACACACAGCCGCGCCGCATCGCGGCCCGCACCGTGGCCGCGCGCATCGCCGAAGAGCTGAAACAGCCGCTGGGCGAATCCGTTGGCTACAAGGTGCGTTTCCAGGACCGCAGCAAGCCTGATGGCCTGGTGCGGCTGATGACCGACGGCATCCTGCTGGCCGAGACGCAACACGACCGACAGCTGCGGGCCTACGATACGATCATCATCGACGAGGCGCACGAACGCAGCCTCAACATCGACTTCCTGCTGGGCTACCTCGCCTGGCTGCTGCCGCGCCGGAAAGACCTGAAGGTCATCATCACCTCGGCGACCATCGACCCGGAGCGCTTCGCGAAGCACTTCGGCAACGCGCCGATCATCAATGTCTCCGGCCGCAGCTTTCCGGTCGAGGTCCGTTACCGTCCTGTCGAGATCGACGAGGACGACGACGAAACGGACGGCGTGGAACAGGAAGCGATCCTGTCCGCGGTCGACGAGCTCTGGCGCGACCAGGCCGGCGACATCCTCGTGTTCCTGTCCGGCGAGCGCGAGATCCGCGAAACGGCCGAATCCTTGCGCAAGCACCACCCTGACCGCTGCGAGATCCTGCCGCTGTTCTCGCGGCTGTCGCAGTCGGAGCAGGAAAAAGTCTTCCGGCCTTCGGGCCGGCGCCGCATCGTGCTGTCGACCAACGTCGCGGAAACCTCGCTCACCGTGCCTGGCATCCGCGCGGTGATCGACACCGGCCATGCGCGCATCAGCCGCTACAGCCACCGCAGCCGCCTGCAGCGCCTGCCGATCGAAAAAATCTCGCAGGCGTCGGCGAACCAGCGCTCCGGCCGCTGCGGCCGCGTCGGCCCCGGCATCGCGATCCGCCTGTACTCGGAAGAGGACTTCCAGGGACGGCCGGCCTTCACCGACCCGGAGATCCGACGCACGAACCTGGCCGCCGTGATCCTGCAGATGCACGCGCTGCGCCTGGGTGACATCGAACGCTTTCCGTTCGTGGAGCCGCCGGATGGCCGCTATGTGCGTGATGGCCAGCGCACGCTGCAGGAACTCGGCGCGCTCGCAGACGACCAGTCGCTCACCGAGATGGGTCGCAAGCTGGCCCAATTGCCGGTGGATCCGCGACTCGGCCGTATCCTGCTCGCCGGCGCGGAAGAGCGCTGCCTGACGGAGACCGCCGTCATCGTTGCCGCGATGGGCGTGCCCGATCCGCGGGATCGGCCGCCGGACAAGCAGACGCAGGCCGATCAAAAACACGCACTGTTCCGTGACCCGCAATCGGACTTCCTGTCGCTGCTGAAGCTCTGGCAGGCCTTCGCAGAAAAGCGCGACGAACTCTCGCGCGCCAAGCTGCGCGGCTGGTGCAAGGAGCATTACCTCTCCTACCTGCGCATGACCGAATGGCACGACATCCACGGCCAGATCATGGACGTGCTCAAGGGCGAGCTCGCCCTGAAGCTCAACGATCAGGCGGCCGGTTACGACCAGATCCACCGCGCGCTGTTGTCCGGGCTCCTGAGCCATGTCTGCCAGAAGAAGGAACAGGGCGAATACCTCGGTGCACGCGGTGCCAAGCTGCACATCCACCCGGGCTCGGGGCAGTTCAAGGCCAGGCCGGCCTGGATCGTCTGCGCCGAGCAGGTGGAGACGACGAAGGTCTATGCGCGCACGGTGGCCCGGGTCGAAACGCCCTGGATCGAACAGGCCGGCGCGCACCTGGTGCGCAACCAGCATTACGAGCCGCATTGGGAGCGCCGCGGCGCGCGCGTCGTGGTGCACGAGCGCACGACGCTGTACGGCCTCACGCTGCAGGCCGGCCGCAAGATCAACTATGACCGCGTCGATCCGGTGGACGCACGTCGCCTGTTCATCCGCCATGCGCTGGTGCAGATGGATTACGACAGCAAGGCGCCGTTCTTCGTCCACAACCTGAAGCTGCTGGAGGACGCCGAATATCTGCAGCAGAAAGGTCGCCGCGTGGACCTGCTTGCCGATGAGGCGCAGCTTTACGCGTTCTTCGATGAACGCGTGCCGGCCGACGTGACCAGTGGCGCCGCCTTCGAGAAGTGGCGGCGCGAGGCAGAACGCAAGGAACCCAAATTACTCTGGCTGGCGAGCGCCGACATCGGCAGCGACGACGCCACAGTCGACTCGCAGGACTTCCCGGATCACATCCAGGCCGGCCCGCTACGCATCGAGCTGCAATACCGTTTCGAGCCAGGCCACGAGGACGATGGCGTGACGGCGATCGTGCCGCTGCATACGCTGAACCAGTTGCCCGCTGAGCCTTTCGGCTGGCTTGTGCCTGGCCTGCTGGAAGAGAAGATCACGGCGCTCGTGCGGTCGCTGCCCAAGCACCTTCGCGTGCATTTCGTGCCGGTGCCGGAGTACGTCGACAAGATCCTGCCCATGCTCGACCCTGGACATGGCTCGCTCTATCAGCAACTGGGCAAGGCTTTGCACCGCACTGGTGGCATCACCGTGCAGGCGGACGCCTTCCGCGAGGAACTGCTGCCCGTACACCTGCGCATGAACTACGCAGTCGTCGACGAGGCGAACACCGTCATTGATCGATCGCGCGACCTGCGAGCACTCAAGGGCAAGCATGGCAGCAGTGCCGGCAAGAACTTCAAGCAACTCGCACGCGAAGCGCGCCTGCATGAAGGCTGCCGCAACTGGAGCTTCGGCCCGCTGCCGGAAGTCTTCGCGGGCAACCTGGATGGCATCGCCATCCACGGCCATGTCGCGCTGGCCGATGAAGGCGAAAGCGTCGCCGTGCGCGTCTTCGCCACCGCGCAGGACGCAGCGGTCAGCCATCCGCGTGGCGTCGCGCGGCTCATCAGGCTGGTGCTTGCCAAGGACCTGAAGCCCCTCTTGAAGGACCTGGCCGTGAATGTGGCCGGTGAACTGGCTTATCGGCAGCTCACGAAGGACCGCAAGCTGCGCGAGGACGTGCTGGACCTCGTCGTGCGCGCGGTCTTCGTCGAAAGCCAAGCGCTGCTGCGCGAGCAACCGGCCTTCGAGGCCCGGCTGGCGACGCGGCGCGGCGGCATCGGCCTGCCCGCGCAGGAGATGTCCCGCGCCGTCCAGTCGATGTTGGAGAGCTGGTCCGCGATCCAGGCCAAGCTCAAGGCCTGCCGCGTGCCGACCTTGAAAGCCGACGTCGAACAGCAGCTGTCGCGATTGATGCCGCCCGACGTGCTGCAGGCGACACCCTGGTTGCGGCTCAAGGAATGCCCACGCTACCTGAAGGCCATCCTGCAGCGGCTCGATAAGGGACCGCTGGATCCTGCGAAGGACGCCAAGCTGCAGAAGGAAGTGGAAGCCTTCGAAACGCGCTACTGGCAGGCGGCCAAGGCCGTCGATGCGACGACGGCACCGGTGGACGACGCCTTCCGCTGGCTGCTCGAGGAATACCGGGTGTCCTTGTTCGCCCAGCAGCTCAAGACGCCAGTCCCGGTGTCAGCCAAACGGCTGACCGATCTCTGGCAGGAACGTAACAAGGGGGGCCGATGAACCTGCGTCTGCCGATGCTTTGCAGCCTGATCCTCATCGCCGCGATGTGCGGCCTGTCGCTCTGGGCCTGGGGACAGTTGCCCGATGGTCAGACCATCGCGATCCATTTCGACCTGGACGGCACGCCCAACGGCTATGCCGGCAAGGCCGGCGGCCTGCTCACCATCCCGCTGATCGCCGTCGTCATCACCACCTTCATGGCGATCGTGCCCAGGCTGGAGCCACGTCGCGAAAATCTGGCGCGAAACACCGGTCTCTACTACACCGCCTGGCTGGGCGCCCTGCTGCTCCTGGCCGTAGGACAACTGGCGATCGTCGGCCGCGCACTGGGACATGAAGTCCATGCCTTGCGCACGCTGCCGCTGCTGCTCGGCCTGATGTGGGTGGTGCTTGGCATGCAGCTCGGACGCAGCCAGTCGACCTTTTTCGTCGGGATCCGCACGCCGTGGACACTGTCGAGCGACGCAGTCTGGCGCAGGACCCACCGGCTCGGCGGCCGGCTCTTCCTGATGACCGGAGCCGCCACGCTACTGGGTGGGTTCGCGCCGGACAGCCGGGTCTCGCTCGTGGTGCTGATCGTGGGCACGGTGGTCACGGCTGCAACCACCGTCATCGCGTCGTACGTCTACTGGCGGCGTGAGGCCTGAGCGCCTAAAATCACGCGGCTTCGCGGGTGTAGTTCAATGGTAGAACTGTAGCTTCCCAAGCTACTAACGTGGGTTCGATTCCCATCACCCGCTCCATCGATCCGCCAGACCCCTCACGAACGTACTCACCGCGTTCAGGCGGACGACCTATTCCCGATCCCGCGCACCCCGTCGACTCCCAGGCCGTATCGGACTGAGGCGGACAGCTGGCCTCACCGTTTATAAATCCAAATTGATTTGTTGTGTTTAAGCAATAATTTGATAAATTAAGTAGCCATGTACAACCGAATCACCTTGTTTCGCGTCGAGCGAGGCCTGAGCCGCAAGGACCTGGCCGCTGCGGTGGGCATCAACCCGCAGACGATCGGCTTTCTAGAGAGGGGGACTTACAGCCCCAGCGTCGAGCTCGCCCTGAAGCTGGCAGCGGTGTTCGGTGTCCCGGTGGATACGCTGTTTTCACTCAACCCCTTTCCTTCGCTCGCCACGCAGATCGCGAGCGGGGGCCATCGACGCGAGGAGTCATCCGATGAGTAGTTCCGCCAAGCCCGCCGCCGATCGATCCAAGTACATCCTGCTGAGCCCGGGTGGTGCCAAAGCCCTCTCGGTCGTTGCCATTGGCGGGATGTATGCGTGGTTCCTGATGAAGCTGTTCCTCGTCGGCGACGATCCCGGCCTGCAACTGGCCGTCGGCATCGCGGCGCTGGTCGGCATGGTGGGCTCGATCGTGATGTTCCTGTGCACCTACAGCTTCGTCGCGAACGCGCCAGACCGATATCTGGATGAACGGGAAATCCAGGACCGCAATGCGGCCTACATGAGGGCGTACACCTACGCCGTGACCCTGCTGCTGATCGGATACATCGCAAGCGACGTCGTGGGAAAGGTCTACTCGGGCTTCGAGGTGACGTCCCATGTCGTGACGAACTTCCTCAACCTCGCCTTCTTCACCTGCCTGATCATGCCGGCCACCATCCTCGCCTGGCGCGATCGCCGAGACGACAGTCAGGACTGAAGGCGCTTCAAGCCAGCAGCTCGCGCAAGGCCGGCACCAGCTGCTCGGCCACGCTGCTCTTGGTGATGAACAGCGCGGCACCGGCAGCCTGCGCTTCCTGCACATGAAGGTGCGAGGCCCGCATCGAAATGACGATCACGGGCAAATCCGCTGACTGGACGCGCAGGGCGCGGGTCGTGGCAATGCCATCCATGCCCGGCAGGCCGACATCGATGACCGCGGCGACGGGCATGCCCTGCTCGACCAACAGCAAGGCTGCCTCGCCGCTTTCCA
>CANGMU010000107.1 GCA_947454665.1 Pseudomonadota bacterium
CCTCGACCGTGAAGCAGAACGCGGACAACGCCGGCCAGGCCAACCAGCTCGCCGTCGCCGCGCGCGACCAGGCCGAGAAGGGTGGCGCGGTCGTCGCCAAGGCCGTGCGTGCGATGAGCGAGATCAACGATTCGTCCAAGCGCATCGCCGACATCATCGGTGTGATCGACGAGATCGCCTTCCAGACCAACCTGCTTGCGCTTAACGCAGCGGTGGAAGCGGCACGTGCCGGTGAGCAGGGCCGCGGATTCGCGGTCGTCGCGACGGAAGTGCGCAACCTCGCCGGTCGCTCGGCGACGGCAGCGAAGGAAATCAAGGGTCTCATCCAGGACAGCGTCAAGAAGGTCGACGAAGGTTCACTCCTCGTCACCCAGTCCGGCGCAACCTTGGATCAGATCGTCTCGGCGGTGAAGAAAGTCACGGACATCGTGGCCGAGATCGCCGCGGCGTCGCAGGAACAGTCGGCGGGCATCGAGCAGGTCAACAAGGCCGTCATGCAGTTGGACGAACTCACGCAGCAGAATGCGGCGCTCGTCGAGGAAGCATCCGCGGCCAGCCAGTCGATGGCCGACCAGGCCCGCGGCCTCAACGAAACGATGGCTCGCTATCGCGTCGACGAGGGCGGATCACGGACCACCGTGCGGTCCGCTCCGATGGCGGTGCCGCGTCCGGTGGCCCGGCCGGCTGCCGCACCGGCTCCGCGCTCGCGCGTCGCGTCCACCGGGACCGACGACGCCGTGTGGAAAGAGTTCTGAGGCGGAGTAGCGGAACATGGCACGTATCCTTGCGGTAGACGATTCGGCATCCATGCGGCAGATGGTGGGGCTCACCTTGAAGAGCGCCGGCCACGACGTGCTGACTGCCGCCGATGGTGACGAGGCCCTGAAGATGGCCAGCGTCGGCGACCCTGTCGATCTGGTCATCACCGACGTCAACATGCCGAACATGGATGGGATCAGCCTCGTGCGCGAGCTGCGGCTGTTGCCACAGTACAAGGGCGTGCCGCTGCTCGTACTGACCACCGAGGCCAGCGTCGAGCGGAAGATGGAAGGCAAGCAGGCCGGGGCGACGGGCTGGATCGTCAAGCCCTTCAACCCGGACCGCCTGCTAGAGACCGTGGCGAAGGTACTTGGCTGAAACCAGCCATGTCAGCGCAAAAGGGTCATTCCGCGGATGGCAGCCTGATGGCTGAAGGCCCCGCCTTGCGCGAAGCCTGCACGGAGGCCGCGCGGGCGATCGCCGCCGTCGGCAGCCAGATCGAATTGGCCCTGCGTGAATCCGAGTTGCCGGTTACGCAGCTGAGCGCCGGCGTGGCCCGTGTCGTTGCGGCCAGCAATGCGCTGCGTGCAAAGCCGGGTATGGAAAGCGACCCGGACCTTGCGACTGTGCGCGACTTCCTGCACGGCGCCGTGGAACAGATGCAGTTTTATGACCGCATGTCCCAGCACCTGGGGCATGTCTATCAGTACATGATGGCCATCGCATCCCGCCTGGGCGACCTGGCGGAAGATCCTTCGTTCGACGGTACGCCCGATATTGCCCGTACCAACTGGGAAGAGCTGCGTTCGCGTTTCTATGCGCGTCTGCTGACGGAACCGCAGCGCCAGCTCTTCGACATGATGTTGCCCCCGGACACCGGCATGACGGCCCGTATGCGGCAGCGTGCCGAGCCGGGCAGCATCGAACTGTTCTGACCGACGGGTAGGGAGATCGACGGATGTCACTCACGACACGGGATGATCCGGCGAGCGGAAAACGCCGCGAGTTTGCGTTCAGCGACGACGATTTCAATTCCCTGCGCAAGCTGGTCCGCGAAGTCAGTGGCATCACGCTGTCCGACAACAAGCGCGAACTGGTCTATGGCCGCCTGTCGCGGCGCCTGCGTGCGCTGGACCTGGATTCCTTCCGCGAATACCGCGACCTGCTCGCCTCCGAGGGTGGCGCCAGGGAACTCACCGAATTCACGAATGCCGTCACGACGAACCTGACGTCATTCTTCCGCGAGAACCACCACTTCGAATACCTCGCGAACAACATCCTCAAGCCGCGCGCGGACAACCCGATGGCCAGCCGCCGCATCCGCATCTGGTCGGCCGGCTGCTCGAGCGGTGAAGAGCCTTATTCGATCGCGATGACCATCGCCGAGACGCTGCCGGACTGGCAGCGCTGGGATATCAAGATCCTCGCGACGGATCTCGACTCGGAAGTCCTCGCGCGTGGTGCCGCGGGCCTTTACAAGGAAGACCGCGTACGCGGCATGAGTCCGCGGCGCCTGTCGAAGTTCTTCACTGAGAAGACCACGCCCGCCGGCAAGCAGTATCAGTTCGACCCGGAGCTGGCGAGCCTGATCAGCTTCCGCCAACTGAACCTGATGGAAGCGCTGCCGATGCGCGGCCCGCTGGATGTCATCTTCTGCCGCAACGTGGTCATCTATTTCGACAAGGACACGCAGCGCGAGCTTTTCGCGCGCTTCGCGCCCCTGCAGCGCCCGGGTGACATCCTCTTCCTCGGCCATTCCGAAAGCCTGTTCAAGGTCTCTGAATCCTGGTCGCTGATCGGCAAGACGATCTATCGGCGCGTCTGAGGATGAGTTCCAACCTGCTGAACAGCGCGGCGACGCATCCGAAGCCCAATGCCGTCCGTGGCCACGAGGGCATCCAGCGCACCTGGGATCCGCACGCCGATCGCTGGTGCGCCAAGATCCTGCCGGGTGAGTACTACGTCACGAACCATGACGAGGCCATCACGACGGTGCTGGGCTCGTGCATCTCTGCGTGCATCCGGGATCCGGCCATTCGTGTCGGCGGCATGAACCATTTCATGCTTCCGGAGGACACCACCAACGGCAAGAGCGCCTGGCTGGACGCGGAACTGGGCCTTGCGACGCGCTATGGTTCCTTCGCGATGGAAAGCCTGATCAACGACCTGCTGAAGCTCGGCGCGAAGCGTGAGCGTCTGGAAGTAAAGTTGTTCGGCGGCGGGCGCATCCTGGCGTCCATGACGGACGTGGGCAAGCGCAACATCGATTTCGCCCGCAACTGGCTGCGCGCCGAGCGGCTGAATCTCGTCGGCGAGGATGTTGGCGAGACCACGCCGCGCCGAGTGCTTTATTTCACGCAGACCGGCCGGGTGCTGGTCAAACACCTGCGTACGCTCGAGAGCCGGGCCATTGCCACGCGCGAAGAGCAGTACCTCACGAGCTTCAAGCAGAAGCCCGTCGAGAACGATGTGGAGCTGTTCTGATGGCAATCACTGGCCGCAAGATCCGCGTCCTGTGCGTGGACGATTCCGCGCTGGTCCGGCAGATCCTCACCGAGTTGCTGAACAGCGACCCCGGCATCGAAGTCGTCGGCACCGCGTCCGATGCCTTCATGGCGCGCGACAGGATCAAGTCGCTGAACCCCGACGTGCTGACGCTCGACGTCGAGATGCCGAAGATGGACGGCGTCACCTTCCTCAAGAACCTCATGCGGCTGCGGCCCATGCCGGTGGTGATGGTGTCCTCGCTCACCGAGCACGGTGCGGAGATCACGCTCGACGCGCTCAGCGTCGGCGCCGTGGATTATTTGCCCAAGCCCAAGATCGACCTTGCCGCGACGCTGGCTGATTACAAGCTCGAGCTGATCTCCAAGGTGAAGGCCGCGGCGGACGCGCGCGTGCGCGCCTACGACCCCGGCGTGCAGCGCATGGTCGTGCAGCCGAAGTTTTCGGCCGATGCCGTGCTCGCCAAGGTGGCCCCGTCGGCGCATTTCCGCACCACGGATCGCATCATCGCGATCGGTGCCTCCACCGGCGGCACCGAGGCCATCAAGGACGTCATCACCGAATTCCCGGCGGATACGCCCGGTGTCGTCATCGCCCAGCACATCCCGCCCGCGTTCAGCACTGCCTTTGCCAAGCGCATGAACCGCGTCTGCCAGATGACCGTGTACGAAGCGGAAGACGGCCAGCAGGTGCTGCCGGGTCACGTTTACATCGCGCCGGGCGACAAGCATCTGCTGCTGGTTCGTAACGGTGCGCGGTATGAATGCCGGCTCGACGATGGCCCGCCGGTGAACCGGCACAAGCCCTCGGTGGACGTGCTGTTCCGTTCCGTCGCGCAGCAGGCCGGCCGCAATGCCGTCGGCGCCATCCTGACCGGCATGGGCAAGGACGGCGCGCTGGGCCTCAAGGAAATGCTCGAGGCCGGCAGCACGACCATTGCCCAGGATGAAGCCACCAGCGTCGTCTGGGGCATGCCCGGCGAGGCGGCGGCCATCGGCGCCGCGAGCGAGATCCTGCCGCTGCAGAACATCGCCGGCCGCATCCTGCAGCTCGCGCGCATGATGGATATCACGCGGCAGTAAGGCTGCCGCGGCGCCTCAGCGCGCCTTGAGTTCCTCGCGCAGCACGCGACGAAGCGTGGCTTCGTCCACCGGCCGTGAAAGGTCTGCGGCGCGCAAGGCCTGGTTGATCAGTGTCTGATAACCCAGCCCGACATCTTCGGCGCGAGCCTTGAAGCTTGCCAATACCTCGTTATCCAGCATGATCGT
Organism: Pseudomonadota bacterium; assembly: GCA_947454665.1. Classification (GTDB taxonomy): domain Bacteria; phylum Pseudomonadota; class Gammaproteobacteria; order Steroidobacterales; family Steroidobacteraceae; genus ZC4RG30. The sequence goes on from CANGMU010000107.1 coordinate 4,533, forward strand.
GATCCGTGTCTTGCCTGCGGCCTCAGCATGCAATTTCGCCAGATGCGGCACGTCCTTTGCGCGTTTGGCCTTCGACATGTCGTATTCCTTACGCATAAGAAAGTGTCTCCTTGGTTGTCGCCTTGCGGGCCGAGATCAGGCGGATTCGATCTGCGCCTCTTAGCGTGTAGACAATGGCGAGTACTCGAGCCCGTTCGCTCATCCCCACCAGGATCCACCTTTCCTTGGAACCGGACAGTGTGTCCGGCTGCGAGATTGCGTTGAAGTCATAGAGAACAGAAGCAGCTTCCTCGAAACTGACGCCGTGCTTCTGAAGATTGGACGCGGCTTTTGCGGGATCCCAGATGACCTTTGTATGCATACGTTATGCATATCCGGAAGAAAAGTCAATCCAAACGCGTTTACGACCGCTCATACCAACGCATCCATCGGGCTGCGCACGGCCCGCCCGCCGCGGTTCAGCACATGCGTATAGATCATCGTGGTCTTCACGTCCGCGTGGCCGAGCAGTTCCTGAACGGTGCGGATGTCGTAACCTGATTCGAGCAGGTGCGTCGCAAAGCAATGCCGGAAGGTGTGCGGGCCGATGGGCTTGGCGAGCTTCGCGCGGCGTGAGGCCAGCTGGATCTCGCGCTGCACGGTGCGCGGGTGCAGGTGGAAGCGGACGAGGGCGTTGTCGTAAGGGTCCCGGCAATATCCGGCTGACGGGAACAGGAACTGCCAGGCCCAGGAGGTCGGCGCGCCCGGATACTTGCGCTTGAGCGCCGTCGGCAACGAGACGCCCGGCGCCCCGGCCTTGCGCTCGGATTCGTGCCAGCGGTGCAGGGCGGCCAGGTGATCCCGCAAAGCTGCCACCAGGTTCGCCGGCAGTACGGACACCCGGTCCTTGTCGCCCTTGCCACTGCGCACCACCAGCTCCCGGCGTTCCAGGTCCACGTCCTTCACGCGCAGGGCAAGCGCCTCCGTCACCCGCAGACCACTGCCATAGAGCAGCCCCACGATCAGCCTGTATCGCCCGGTCACGGCCGCATACACGCGACGCACCTCGTCCTGCGTCAGCACTACCGGCAGGTGCTGGGACCTTCGGGCTCGGACGACGCCTTCGACGATGCCGAGGTCCCGACCCAGCACATGGCGATAGAGAAAGATCAGCGCCTGCAGGGCCTGGTTCTGCGTGGACGCGGACACCTTCCGGTCCACCGCGAGCGAGGTCAGAAAGGCCGCGACGCCGGCCGGGCCCAACTCCCGAGGATGCCGACGGCCGTGGAAGCGGACATAGCGCGCGACCCAGTGCAGATAGGCCTTCTCGGTGCGGTAACTGTATTGCCGAGCGCGGATCTGGCGGCGGACCGCCTCCGAGAGCGTGCGCGGCGGGTTCGGGTCTGAAGGGGGTGAGGGCGTGGCCTGTCCGGTTGTGTTGCCCCCGAGACCCGTCGGCGTATTTAACGAATCGTCGTCCATGTGATTCTCCGGCGCGTGATTGACGCAGCGTCGGAAACAAGAGAATCATCGGACTACAAGAACGGGGAGCGGCTTATGCGACGTCTTCGCCCATTTTTACAATTTCATCGCCAACGCCCAATTAATAGTTAGGCGGCGGTCACGTATGCGCTCCGACCACGCCCCGGACCGTGGCGGCAAACTGGCGGGCTTTTGGCGTCACCGTAAGGCCCCAGATCAGCCTAGTGTCCCCCTCCAGGTAGCCGGAGCACGATATGTCGTTTAGGGCGTGGCGAGAGAAGAAGCTTCTTTCCCAGGAACGGATCGCAGAGATGAGCGGCCTGAGTCTGAGGACCGTTCAGCGCCTGGAGGCCGGGCATAGAGTCAGCTATGCGTCACTCCGCGCTTTGGCTACCGCCTTCAAAATCGATGTCGATCTTCTGGAACGGGAGCTATACGCGATGAACCAAACAACAGATGAGTTTGTGGAAATCCCCAGATGGGTCAGGGTCTTTGCCGACGCAAGTCGCGGTCGCTGGATGGGAGCCAAGCCTCTCAGCCGACGCCAAGCACACGTAAGCGAGGCCGCGTGCATAGCAGGGGGGCTGATAGTTCTGGCTGTATCACTCGCGCTTCCGAGTGGCCCCGCGACGATGGCCTTGCGGCTGTCAGCTGCGTTCATGCTTGTCTGCGGCTATCTGACCTCTATCGGCATTCGCGTCTATGACGCGTATCGGCTGTGGCCTGACGCGGAGATCTCGTGGGCTGACTGGCGTCCTGTTCGGACTATTCGCAGCACTATTGGGTTCTATGCATTTGCCCTCCTATTGCCCATCGCTTTCCTTTCCATCCTGTTCTGGTTGGGGCGGTAGTCCAAGACAAGAGGCTCTCGCCGCCTAACAAACGCATGCAGGCCACGCGGGCCAAAGCCATTTGGTATGTTCACAGCATGCTAACGGGTATCGATAAAGTGCCACTGCTCGGCCACGGCGATGCCCGCGAGCCTGATGCGGGCCGTTAGAGCGCATGCTTCACGAAGTAGCAACGTGGCTCCGTTCTCTCCGTGCGCGAGTCACTGCCCCTGTCCCCTTTGAGCGTGAAGTCGTGGTTAGCGTCTCTGACACAGGCGTTACTGCCGAGTATCCCACCGGGACTGTACTGACGATTCAGTGGTCCTCCATTGAGCGCATTTCCGTAGAGACAAACGATAGCGGTCCTTGGGGAGTCGACGTATGGTGGATTCTCGAATGCCCTACAGGAACCTGCTACTTTCCGCTGGGTGCTACTGGCGAGGAAGCGGCTCTTGTCGAGTTTAAGCACCGCTTTGCGGGATTTGAGGTCAAGGGAATGAACTCAACGTCTAACGCAAAATTCGTGTGCTGGGAGAAGCTGCATGCGCTCTAACAACTCGCTGGAGCGGGCGCATGACCCTCTGCGCGATCTATTGAATCGTCGCGGGATGCGTACCGCTCAGCGATCACGTTAGGAGGCACTCCGGTGCGGATGCATACCTTCGCGGCGTTGACGGCATTGAGCGTTCTGCCTGGACCGGCGCTCTCCAATGGAACTTCAGCGCTCGTTGGACCTTTGCAAAGTAGTCACGGCATCGACGGATGTTCCTGGTCTGCGAGCTCTCCGAAGCAGTCCG
>CANGMU010000108.1 GCA_947454665.1 Pseudomonadota bacterium
CTGCCGACGATGAAGGCCACGCTGGACGGACTGTTCAAGTTCGTGGTGCCGGTGCCGGGGCTCGACCAGTTCATCCAGCGCCTGCCGCCCGTGGTCGCCAAGCCCGAAATCGAACGTGCGCTGTATACCTTCAACCTGCTGTCGGCGACGGGTACGGCCATCCTGCTGTCGGGTGTGCTGGCAGGCTTGCTGCTGGGTGCGGGGCTGCGCGAGATTCTCGCGACCTACTGGCGTGCCTTCCTGGCGACGCGTGCCAGCCTGCTCACCATCGCGGCGATGCTGGCGCTGGGCTATCTCACGCGCTACGCGGGCGTGGATGCGACGCTGGGCCTGGCGTTCGCGGCCACGGGCGCGATGTATCCCTTCTTCGGCACGCTGCTGGGCTGGCTCGGCGTGGCTGTCACGGGCTCCGATACGGCTTCCAACGTGCTGTTCGGTGGCTTGCAGAAAGTCACCTCCCAGCAGCTGGGCCTATCTCCGACGCTGATGGCCGCAGCCAACAGCGCGGGTGGCGTGATGGGCAAGATGGTCGATGCACAGAGCATCGTCGTGGCGTCCACGGCGACGCGCTGGTTCGGCGAGGAAGGCCGCATCCTGCGCTATGTCTTCTTGCACAGCATCGTGCTGGCCGCGCTGGTGGGGCTTGTCGTGATGCTGATGGCCTACGTGCCGCCCTTCACCTGGCTCGTTCCGGGATAATCCGCAGACCATGGATCAGTCCGTCGTCATCGAGCATCCGGAGTTGCTGGCCGCCTTGCGGCGTGTGCTGCCGGCCGGTGCCTTGCTGACGATGGCCGAGGACACGCAGCCTTATGAGTGCGATGGCCTCACGCTGATCCGCCAGCGCCCGATGGCGGTGGCCTTGCCCGTGACGGAAGGGCAGGTGGCTGAGGTGCTGCACCTTTGTCGCGCTTTCGGCGTGCCGGTCGTGCCACGCGGTGCAGGCACCGGGTTGGCCGGCAGTGCCTTGCCCCATGCTGGCGGGGTGCTGCTGTCGCTGGCGCGCTTCAATCGTATCCTCGCCGTCGATGGCCCGGCGCGGACGGCGACCGTGCAGCCGGGTGTGCGCAATCTCGCCATCTCCGAGGCCGCTGCGCCCCTGGGGATGTATTACGCGCCGGACCCTTCCAGCCAGATTGCCTGCACGATCGGCGGCAACGTCGCCGAGAATTCCGGCGGCGTGCATTGCCTGAAATACGGACTGACCCTGCACAACGTGCTGCGCGTCCGCGGCTACACCATGGCCGGCGAGGCCGTGGAGTTCGGCGGGCTCGCACTGGATGCACCCGGCTTGGATCTGCTGCCCTTGGTGATCGGCTCCGAAGGCATGCTGGCTGTCACGACCGAAGTCACCGTGCGGCTCGTGCCCAAGCCGCAGCTGGCCCGCTGCATCATGGCGAGCTTCGCCGATGTGGCCGATGCGGGTGACGCGGTGGCCGCGCTGATCGGGGCGGGCATCATTCCTGCGGGCCTTGAAATGATGGATCAGGCGGCCACGCGACTCGTGGAGCCCTTCGCGAATGCAGGCTATGACCTCGACGCCGCAGCCGTGCTGCTGTGTGAATCGGACGGCACGCCCGAGGAAGTCGACGATGAAATCCTGCGCATGACGGATGTGCTGCGCGGTGCCCGCGCGACGCGCATCCAGGTGTCGCGCGATGAAGCCGAGCGCCTGCTGTTCTGGGCTGGGCGCAAGAATGCCTTTCCCGCTGCGGGACGTGCCGCGCCGGCTTACTACTGCACGGATGGCACGATCCCCCGCAAGCACATCGGCACGATGCTACGGAGCATCCAGGACATGGAGCGCCGCTACGGCCTGGCCTGTCCCAATGTCTTCCATGCGGGTGATGGCAACCTGCATCCGCTGGTGCTGTTCGATGATGCCGACCCGGATTCCGTCGCGCGCGCCGAAGCCTTCGGTGCAGAGATCCTCGAAGAGAGCGTGCGTCTCGGCGGCACGGTGACCGGCGAGCATGGCGTCGGCATGGAAAAGCTCAACCAGATGTGCTCGCAGTTCGACGAGCCGTCGCTGGCAGCGTTTCGCGGCGTGAAGCGCGCCTTCGATCCGGATGGCCTGCTGAACCCGGGCAAGGTCGTGCCGACGCTGCATCGCTGTGCTGAATACGGCCGGATGCGGGTGAAAGCTGGCAACTTGCCCTTCCCCGAATTGCCGCGCTTCTGATGGACGTCTTCGTCGCCCAGTGCATCGACCGTGTGCGCGAAGCCGCTGCGCGCGGCAGCGCCCTGCGCATCCGCGGTGGAGGCACGAAGGACTTCTACGGCAATCTGCCTGTCGGTGAGCGGCTGGATACGCGACCGTATGCGGGCATCGTGTCCTACGACCCGAGCGAGCTCGTGGTCACCGTGCGCGCCGGCACGCCGCTGGCCGAGCTTGAATCGCTGCTGGCTTCGCAGGGACAGATGCTGGCCTTCGAACCACCGCATTTCGGCGCAGGTGCGACCGTGGGCGGCTGCGTCGCCGCGGGCCTTGCCGGTCCGCGACGTGCCTCGTCCGGTACCACGCACGGCAGCGTGCGCGACTTCCTGCTCGGCGCGAGCTTGCTGGATGGCCGCGCCCGCGTGCTGCGCTTCGGTGGCACGGTGATGAAGAACGTCGCAGGCTATGACGTGACGCGTGCCTTGGCTGCCTCGATGGGCTTCCTGGGATTGATCCTCGAGGTCTCCTTGAAGGTGCTGCCGCGGCCTCGTGCGGAGCGGACGCTGCGCTTCGAGTTCGACGAATTCGCTGCGCTTGCCCGGCTGAATGCCTGGGCCGGTGAGCCGTTGCCGTTGTCCGCAAGCTGCTGGGAGGCCGGCGTGCTGCACCTCCGGCTTGCGGGTGCCATGCCCGCCGTCGACGCAGCGGCGCGACGGCTCGGCGGTGAGGCTGCAGACGCGCAGGCTGCTGAAGGTTTCTGGCGCGCGATGCGCGAACAGGAGTCCGCGTTCTTCTCGGGAGGGGCGCCCTTGTGGCGTTTCGCATTGCCGTCCACTGCACAGCCACTGGGCCTTGAAGGCGGCAGCTGCATCGAGTGGGGTGGTGCGCAGCGATGGCAGCGCACGGACCTCGCCGCGGACGTCCTGCGCACGCGTGCCGCATCGCTGGGCGGGCATGCCACGCTGTTCCGTGGCGGTGCGCGGGAGTCCGGTGTGTTCACGCCCCTGTCGCCGGCCCTGCTGGCGATCCATCATCGACTGAAAGACGAGTTCGATCCGGCTCGCGTATTCAATCCCGGCCGCCTCGTGCCAGGTCTCTGACAGGTCGACAGTCCGCATGCAGGTCACACTCGATACGCGATACCAGGGGCGCAGCGATGCCGCGGAGGCCGTGGACATCCTGCGCCGCTGCGTTCATTGCGGCTTCTGTTCGGCCACCTGTCCGACCTATCAGATCTTCGGTGACGAGCTGGACGGACCGCGCGGCCGTCTCTATCTGGTCAAGCAGGTGCTGGAAGGCGAGCCGACCACCGCGCGCACGCGACTTCACCTTGATCGTTGCCTGACCTGCCGCGCCTGCGAGACCACCTGTCCCTCGGGCGTGGCGTATGGTCCGTTGATCGACATCGGCCGCAAGATCGTCGACGAAGCCCTGCCGAGACATCCGCTGGCCAGGCTGGGTCGCATTGCCCTGGCCGCTGCGCTGACAGGCCCGTTCTTCCGGCCTGCCGTTGCGCTGGGACGTGTGTTCCGCGGTCTGCTTCCCGCATCCTTGCGTCGTGCCTTGCCTGCGAAGCGTGCCGCAGGGCCCATGCCCGATCGTCGTCATGTCCGTCGCGTGCTGCTGCTTGCAGGCTGCGTGCAGCCTTCCTTGTCACCCAGTATTTCCGCGGCGACGCGACGCGTGTTCGACGCGCTCGGCATCGAAACGCTCCTCGCCCCGTCGGCCGGTTGCTGCGGCGCCATTCGCCATCACCTGGGCGAAACGCAGTCCGCGCTGGATGACCTGCGTCGGAACATCGATGCCTGGTGGCCGCTGATCGAATCCGGTGCCGAAGCGATCATCACCGACGCCAGTGGCTGCGGCACGATGCTGAAGGATTACGGGCCTCTGCTGCGCGACGACCTGGCTTATGCGACCAAGGCAGCCCGCGTCAGCGAGCTCGCTCGCGATGTATCGGAAGTCGTGGCTGCCGAGACCGGTCGCGTTGCCGAACTGGCCGCACAGCGGGGCGTGTCGCAGCGCATCGCCTTCCATCCACCCTGCAGCCTGCAGCATGGCTTGAAGCTTCGTGGGGGCGTCGAGTCGATCCTGCGGGCGGCCGGCGCATCGTTGCTGCCATTCGCGGACACACACCTGTGCTGTGGTTCGGCAGGCACCTACTCCTTGCTGCAACCCGCGGTGTCGCAGGAACTGCGGTCTCGAAAGCTCGCCGCGTTGAATGCAGCACAGCCGGAACTGATCCTGTCGGCCAATATCGGCTGTATCACACAGCTGGCCGATGAGGGCGGCGTGCCTGTTCGCCACTGGATCGAGTGGCTGGACGAACGGATCAAGAATCCGTAGCGACGCCCCGCCCGCCCCGAGCCCACACGGACGTGCTCCGGGCGTCCCGTCGAATCTGGAAGACGACAGCGCTTTACGTCAACCCGCTACTTTCCCGTCACCGGGTTCGCGTAGTGATACGCCGGCAGGAAGCCCTTCGGATACATGTCGAAGTGGAATGACGGTGGCCGATCCGGCGGATTCGAATCCGTGATGCCCGGCGGCGGACGCAGCTTCAGTTCCTTCCAGCCCACGTCATAGGGCGCGAAGTAGGTGTTCATCTGCTGGTCCTTGATGAACTTCCACTGCCCATCGACCTTGATGAACTCGTTCTCGTACAGGCCACCCATCCACATGCCGCTCTTGCCGAAGTTGCCCATCATGGAGAGAGCGCGTGACCGCAGCTTCGCGTGCTTGCCGTCTTCGGCGACGCTGACGACCGGCTGGTATTGCATGTGGTTATGGAGCACACCATCGTCGAGCCCGGCCTGGCCATAGAGATTCAGGTTGCGACGCACGGCCGGCTTGCCCACGTAGACGCCACGCATTGCGATCTCGATCGTGCCGTTGTCGGCGAACAGGTCGGTCAGGTCATCCCAGAGCAGCGTCGCCAGGTAATACCCATAGGTCATCTGCAGGTTCTCGATGGCCGTCATGTCCTCGGCTTTTGCGAGCTGAGCCTCGATGCGCTTCACTTGCAGGTTCAGGGATCCCGTGTCGGGCGGCATCGGCAGCGGGCTCGCTCGAACAAAGCGCTGGCCCACGACAGGATGCGCATAATGGAAGGGCACGATGTTCGTGTCTTCGTAGGTCGCCGGCTTCAGGCGTGACGGCGCATCGGGCTTGAGCTGCGGCTCAAGGGTCGGCTTCGGTAGGGCAAGCTTGTGCCAGCCCGCTTCGAAGGGTGTCGTCATCGTCGGATAGAGCCGGATCCGGTGGATGCGCCAGACACCATCGACTTTGCGGTATTCGTTTTCCTGCACGCCGGTGCCCCATTCGGCGAACTGACCGGCGCGCGCGTGCTGCGCGAACCAGTGCCAGCGACCCTGGGCCTGCTTGCCGTCCGCGCCGACATGCACGACGCCCTGCAATTGCATCGTGTCGTTCAGCAGGTCCTGCAGCTGGCCTTCAGGTCCCACTGCGCCCAGCCATTCCTTGATGCGTGAGGCGCCGCGCCAGATGCCACGACCGGCGATTTCCAACTCTGCATCGGGTGTGAAGAGCGCAGCGGCCTGCGACCACTGGCTCTTGTCCGTGTAGAAGCCGTAGATGCGCTGCAGGTTTTCGATCTCAAGCTGGTCCGCGGCCTGCTGGACGTCGCCGGCCAGTTGCGCGACGCGCTGCTGCGCAGCCTTGCCGCCGAGCGGTGCAGGCCTGGCGGCGGCAGGGGCGGCAGGCCAGGCGATCTTCGCGGCGTTCACCGGTCGGAAGTGGAAGGGCGGCGTATAGGCCCGCGGCCAAACCCGATAGGGGAAGGTGGTCGGCGCGTCCGGTTGCATCGTCGTGACGAACCGGCCGCCGTTGACGTCCGCGTGGTTCGTCCAGCCGCCTTCGTAGGGCGAATAGACCGTCTGGAACCAGTGCAGCGCCTTGATCTTCCATACGCCGTCTTCCTTCACGTACTCGTTCTCGAAGGGGCCTTCGCCCCAGACTGCGTCCTTGCCTTTCTGGCCAACCAGGATCACGTCGCGCCAGGTGCCGCGCGCGCTGCGGCCGTCGGGCCCGAGCGTGATCACCGGCATCAACTGGAAGTGTTCGTTGAGCTGGCCGGGCTTCAGGCCCTTGTGGCCCTTGCCGTAGGCATACAGGTAGGCCCGGACCCGCTCACGGCCCCAGAAGACCCCATCGAGGCCCATTTCGATGCTGCCGTCCCGCGAGAAGAGGCTCGCGACCTCGTCCCACAAGCCCTTGTCGAAGTAGTAGCCATAAGTCCGCTGCAGACGCTTGATCGCCAAGGTGTCGTGCAAACGCGTGGCGCGCGATTCCAGCTGCGCGACCTTGGCGCCCAATGCCGCGTCGTCGGCGATGATCTCGGCGGCCACCGGGCTGGTCAGTCCCACGGTGAGCATCGCGGCAAGCAGGATGGCGCGCGCACTCATTTGCCGCTCACCGGGTTCTTGTAGTGGAAGGGCGTGACGAAGTTCGCCGGATAGGGCTCGTACTTCAGCGAGGTCGGCATGTCCGGCGGATAGCCCGGGAAGTACGACATCATCGGCGCCGGCTTCTTCGCCCAGCCCTCGTCGTAATCGGCGTACATGCCCATCGTTCCCATCAGCGTCTGGAATTTCCAGACGCCGTTTTCCTTGATGAACGTGTTCTCGTAGGTGCCGTCGCCCCACTGTGCCGCGCGACCCGTTGCGCCGAACATCACCAGCAGTCGTGCGCGCACCTGTGCCGAGTTGCCATCCGGCGAGACATGCACGACCGGCTGCAGGGGCATGTGGTTGAACATCGCACCGGGTGCCGGCGCGGCAAGGCGCCGCATGTATTCGTAGTTGCGGTCCAGGCCGATGAACACACCGCGACCGAGGATCTCCAGCGTGGAGTTCTGCGCGAACAGCGCCGAGATCGCGTCGGGCAGAGACTTGTCGACATAGAAGCCGTAAGCCGCCTCGAGCGTCTCCACCGCATCGACCGCCTGCAGCCGCTCGAGCTTGAGTTCCAGCGCGCGGACTTCTCCCTCCAGTTCCGCGACGGTCTTGCCGGCCGAGGGCTTTGCCTTGCGCGTATCCCCCGCGGACATCAGCGCGCCGGCCTGTTCCGGCCTGTCGTCATGAAAAGCGGGTTCGAAGGAAGCCGGGTAGGGCGCATAAGCCACGCTGGAGGGCTTCGTCGGCTTCACCTTCGACTTGCCATAGCGATAGGCACTCTCTGGTGCAGCCCGCGTCCAACCGCCCTCGTAAGGCGCGTAGAAACGCTCGAAGAAGTGCACGGTGCGCAGCTTCCAGACGCCCCCTTCCTTCACGTATTCGTTTTCGAAGGTGCCCGCACCCCAGTTGCCACCGGACCCGGCACCGTGGATGCCGTCGTAGATCCACTGCTGCCAGCGGGCCTTCGCCGTGCGGCCGTCGCCGGCGATCGTGATGTAGGGCGAGAACTGCGGATGGTTGTTCAGCTGGC
>CANGMU010000109.1 GCA_947454665.1 Pseudomonadota bacterium
GCCGACTGGCTGATGATCAGGTCCAGATCCTCGCGGGAAAGATCCAGCGCCCGCGTGCAGCTGCGCAGCAGGTTTTCCTGCGCCGCGAGACGCGATTCAACCCGACGACGCTGGAAATACCGCCACCAGCCCGTCTTCGCCGCCCTCTCCTGCTGCAGGCTGGCCAGCGTCGCGCGACAGGCCGCATGGGCCTCCTGGGCAGCTTGAAACGCAGATTCCGCGGAACGACGCAGTTCGAACTGCCGACCCTGATATTCAGCCAGGAAAGCCCGGCGTTCGCGCTCTTCCTGTTGCAGGGACAGTTCCTGCACCAGCGCCGAGACCGATTCGCTGGCGGCCTTCCACAAGGCCTTCAACTGGAAGAAAACCAGGGCCTGGCGGCCCTTGGCTGGATCACCCAGCAGGATTTCGAGCCGCTCGATCTGCCCCTGGACATGCTCCGTCGCGCCTTGCTGCTGGGCCAGCGTGTCCTGCAGGCGGAGGATTTCATCCTTGAGATCCGCGCGTTCCTTCTTGAGGGCAGCCCGGTTCTCGAAGAGCTGCAGGACGCGGTCGTCCCGTTCCAGCGACGGCGGGTTCCGGGAGCGGAACGCGGACATCAGCCGTCGGAAGGGGGGTTCGCCCATGGCAGGTTTTTCAGGTGAAACGATGCCCGCGCTCGAGGCAGTACTCGAGCCATTTGTTGAGCATGATGTTCATGGCCCAGCGCAGATCGAGTCCACGCACCAGACCTTTCTGCATCTCGCCCAGCGCCGGGTGACGGATCTGTGGAGACCAGCCACGGGCTTCCGCAACGCGCGCATCGGCGTAGATGCGGATCTCCATGTCGGGGAAACGCAGCACCCCTGATCCATCCTGCGCCGCGCCGTCATCCGGCAGCAGATAGGTCAGGTTCAGCGCCGTGGTGTAGGGCGTCTGCTCGGTCACCGTCAGCAGCAAGTCGCAGTCATCGTCGACCCGCGACAGGCGTTCGCCGGCGAGCTGCGACGGGTCGCCGCAGAGGCCCTTGAGGCGCAGGAAATTGCTCTCGTACAGCGACATCAGCGCGACGAAGCTGCGTGGGCGCGAGCGCCAGGAGACGGGAATGAGAACGTCGGACTGCATCGGTCCTGACTATATCAGCCCGGGGGCGCGCAGGCGGGGACCAGCAGGTGCTCGCGGTAGAAGCGCAGTTCGCGGATCGAATCGTGGATGTCCGCGAGCGCCAGGTGCGTGCTGGCCTTGGTGAACTGCGCGGCCACCTGCGGTGCCCAGCGCCGAGCGAGTTCCTTGAGGGTGCTGACGTCGAGGTTGCGGTAGTGAAAATACCGCTCGAGCTGGGGCATGTAGCGGGCGAGGAATCGACGGTCCTGGCAGATGCTGTTGCCACAGATCGGCGACACCCCAGCCGGGATCCACTGTGCGAGGAAAGCCAGCGTTTGCGACTCGGCGCTGGCGGTGTCAACGGTGCTGTCCCGGACCCGGGCGGTGAGCCCGGAATGGCCATGTTGGCGCGTGTTCCACTCGTCCATCCGGGCCAGCACGACGTCGTCGTGGTGGACCGCGATGACCGGCCCCTCGGCCAGCACCTGCAGCTGTGCGTCCGTAACGACGGTGGCGATCTCGATGATGACGTCGTTTTCAGGGCTGAGGCCCGTCATCTCCAGATCGATCCAGATGAGGTTGTCGCGACTCTGCATGACGGGCTTCTCCTGCGCTGTGGCATTCTACCGCGCCCATGCCAGCCACCGAACACTTCGACGCCGACGTCATCAGCGCCTTTGGCCGCCACCTGCTGGCGCGGGACGCGGCAGGCACTGTTCACCGCGCGCGACCTTTCGGCCGGCAATTGCAGATCGTCTGCGGCGACCGGGTGCGCTGCGAGCGTGATGCGCATGGCGAGGTGCTGGCCATGGCCGTCCTGCCGCGGCGCAGCGCCCTCCTGCGCAGCAACCTGCGGGGACAGAGCGAACCGATAGTCGCCAACCTCGACTTGCTCGCCATCGTGTTCGCACCCGTGCCGCGGCCGGATCTCTTCATGGTGGATCGCTACCTCTGTGCGGCGGCGTCGGCCGGGCTCGGCGCGGTGCTGATCATGAACAAGCGCGACCTGGCACTCGACCCTGAAGTCGAGTCCGGGCTGGAAGGCCTGGCCGCACTCGGCTATGGCGTGCATCGGGTGGGCGCGCGTTCCGGCGAAGGCCTGGAAGAGCTCGCGGCCTCGCTGTCCGGCCACACCAGCGTACTCGTGGGTCAATCGGGCGTCGGCAAGTCATCGCTGATCCGCCGGCTCGCCATCGACGGCGCAGATGCCGTCACCGGGGAGCTCATGCGCGAATCCGAGGGCCGGCACACAACCACCGCGTCGCGCCTCTACGACTGCATCGGCGGCGGCCGCATCATCGATTCACCGGGTGTACGCGATTACGCGCCTTCGATCGATCAGCTGGAGCCCATCACGCTGGGTTTCGTCGAAGTCCAGCGACTCGCGCCGCGTTGCCATTTTCAGGACTGCCGTCACATGAACGAGCCCAAATGTGCGGTGATCGCCGGCGTGGGCGACGGCATCAGTGAACGCCGCTATGAGAGTTATCGCAGGCTGCGCCGGCTGGTGGAGCAACTGCATGCCGAGCGCGGACCGCGGACGCGCGGTCGTCGCTGACGCAAAAGCGCCGGCGCTAGAGCAGGTTCTGCCGCCCCTGGAAGGCATGCGCGAGCGTGCCGCCATCCACGTATTCCAGTTCCCCGCCGATGGGTACGCCATGGGCGATGCGCGTCGCCCGCACGCCGTGCTTCTGTGCAAGGCCCGACAACACATGGGCGGTCGCTTCACCTTCCACGGTCGGGTTCGTCGCCAGGATGACTTCGCGCACCACGCCCGCCGCAAGCAACTTCTCGAAATCACCGAGTCCCAACTGCTCGGGACCGATGCCATCGAGCGGCGAGAGATGCCCCATCAGCACGAAATAGCGCCCGCGGTAACTCGCGGAGGATTCCACGGCAACCACGTCGGAAGGGGTTTCGACCACGCACAGCAGGGCATCGTCGCGCCGCGTATCGGCACAAAGCGGGCAAAGTTCGCCTTCCGTCAGCATCCGGCAGCGACGGCAGCGGCCCACCGAACCGAGCGCGGTCGTCAGGGCGCCGGCCAGTTCCTTGGCGCCTTCACGGCCTTCCTGCAGCAGCTTGAAGGCCATGCGCTGGGCGGTTTTCGGCCCCACGCCCGGCAGGGCATGCAGGGCGTCGATGAGACGTGCAAGGGCCGGTGAATGCTTCACGCGCGCCGGTTCAGAACGGGAGCTTCATGCCCGGCGGCAACTGCATACCGCCCATGACGCCCGACATCTTCTGCTGTGTCAGCGCATCGATGCGCTGGGTGGCGTCGTTGATGGCCGCGACGAGCAGGTCTTCAAGCACTTCGCGGTCTTCGGACATCAGGGCCGGCGCGATCTCAACGCGGGACACGCCATGCTTGCCATTCATCGTCACCTTGACCATTCCGCCACCAGACTCGCCCGTCGCCAACAGCAGCGCGACTTCGGCCTGGGCCTTCTGCATATTCTCCTGCACTGCCTGCGCCTGCTTCAGCAGGTTGCCGATCTTCACGTCATTTCTCCTCGGGGGATGCGGCCCCGTCGCCTGCGTCGAGGCGGACCGAGTCCGTGTGCAAGGTCGCGCCAAAGTGTGCTTTCAGGGCCAGTACACCCGGATCGGTCTCCAGCGTGGACCGTGCCGTCACGAGTCGTTCATCGGCTTCGCGGGCACGCGCGCCGGCCGGTGTCTCCACCTGCGCGGCTGCCACGTCGATCTCGATGCGAATCGGCAGACCAAAATGGCGGGACAGCGCCTGGGCCAGCTTTTCTTCCTGCGAGCGTGAACGGATCGACTGGTGGCGCGGATCCAGCGCGAAGCGCAGCGACCCACCCTGGCGCGAAACCAGCGCGCAATTCGAGGCCAACTGCCGTGCGAGGCCAGCCAGATCCAGCTGCAGCGACAGCATGGGCCAGTTCGCAGGCGTCAACGCTTCCAGCGACGCCGTAGGCGCGGCAGACGGTCTTGAAGCGCCTTGCGGCGCGGATGGTGAGCCACCGGAAGCCGGCGCCGCCGAAGGCGCCGCGGCGCGTGGCAGGGCCGGCGCGGACGGCAAAGCTGAAGTCGGCGCGCTACCCGCCGCCTGCGGACGGAAAGAGAGCATGCGCACCAGCGTCATCACGAAACCATTGCGCGGGTCCGCGGAAAGCGCCAGGTCGCGACGACCCAGCAAGGCGATCTGGTAGTACAGCTGCAGGTCTTCGGGCGCGATCCGCGCCTTCATCGATTCGAGCACTGCCGGGTCATGCCCGGCCTCGCCTGCTTCGGCTTCCGGCACGACCTGCAGCACCGCGAGCTGCACAAAAAGACCAGCCAGTTCGTCCAGCAGCTGCGCGTAATCCGGGGCCCACTGCTCCAGCTCACGCGCGCGACGCACGAGGCCCGGCGCATCCTGCGCGGCGAGCAGTTCGGCCAGCTCGACGACATGGCTGCGGTTGACCGTGCCGAGCATGGCCGCGGCATCGACCTCGTTCGCCGCGCCACCGCCAAAGGCCAGCAGCTGGTCCATCAGCGAGAGCGCATCGCGCAGGCTGCCGTCGGCTGCGGTAGCGACGAGGCGCAGGGCCGCAGGCTCCGACGCAATCCCTTCGGCCTGCAGAATGTGCGCCAGCCGCGCCACGATCAGCGATGTCGTCAGGCGCTTGAGGTTGAACTGCAGGCAGCGCGACAGGACGGTGACCGGCAACTTCTGCGGATCCGTCGTCGCGAGCAGGAACTTCACGTGCGGCGGCGGCTCTTCGAGCGTCTTCAGCAGCGCGTTGAACGAATGGGTGGAGAGCATGTGCACCTCGTCGATGAGGTACACCTTGTAACGACCGCGCGTGGGCGCGTACTGCACGTTCTCGAGCAGCTCGCGCGTGTCATCAACTTTCGTGCGCGACGCGGCGTCGACTTCGATCAGGTCCAGGAAGCGACCCGCGTCGATCTCCCTGCAGGACGAGCAGGTGCCGCAGGGCGTCGCCGTGACACCCCCCTCGCAGTTGAGGCACTTGGCGAAGATGCGCGCGACGGTCGTCTTGCCGACGCCGCGCGTACCGGTGAACAGGAAGGCGTGGTGCACGCGCCCGGAATCGAGCGCATTCGAGAGCGCCTTGAGCACATGCTCCTGGCCCGACATCTCGCCGAAGGCCTTGGGGCGCCACTTGCGGGCCAGTGCGGTGTAGGTCATCGGGAGGCGTGCTCCGCGTCGCGGCCATCGAGGGAGGCGACCCGCGCCGGCCGAACTCCGGCGCCCGACATCGCCGTTACCGTTGCTCCCTTCCGGGCCTGGCGGGGTTCACGGTCTGTCGTCGCGGAGGAACCGACGCGGGCCACCATTGAAAACTGGCGGAGAGGGTGGGATTCGAACCCACGTATACCCTTGCGGGCATAACTGGAATTCCAGTCCAGCGCCTTCGACCACTCGGCCACCTCTCCGTCGGATTCCCCAGCAGGGGAATCCGGGCGCGGAAGTGTATCAGAGCTCGATCAGGGCGTGGCTTCCGATTCAACGATCTTCGGAGCCTGTTTGGCCTTCGCACGGGCCGCCTTGCGGGCCGCCTTTTCTTCGGCCCGCTTGCGCTTTTCCTCAGCCTGCTTGCGCTTGGCTTCGACTTGCTGAGCCTTCAGCTGTGCCTTGTCGAGTGCAGCCTGTTCCTTGCGCTGCTTCTTCGTGAGCACAGGCGGCAGCAGACGAACGTTGGCCGCAAAACGCGGCGGCTCGTCGAGACAGGGCGACGTGAGGTCACGCTTGAGCTCGGCCTCACGCAGGTCCGGAATGCGCAACGCGCCACGCGAATTGAGCGGATCGAGTCCGGCCGGCACCCGCAGTGGTGCGTTGCTGGCGGCCTCTTCGTATCCCTGCGCCTTGTTGCAGTCCTTGATCTTGCCTTCCTTGGCAGAGTCGCCATGGCGCCAGGGCAGGTAGGAACATCCGGCCAGGAGGACCAGGCCGAGACCCACGCAAGCCGCGCGGGTGAATGAGCTGACGCGGAAAGCTGGCATGGGGGATCCGGTACCTTTGGGGGTTCAGGCGGTCGCGGGCAGCGGGATATCCGCCTGGCGCAGCGCGGCTTCGACGACCGCATGATACGCGGTCGACAGCTCGGTGAGCGGCAGACGCAGGGCACCCTGCATCAGGCCCATGCGGGCCAGTGCCCACTTCACGGGAATCGGGTTGGCTTCAACGAAGAGCTTTTCGTGCAGCCCGGCGAGCTTTGCGTCGAGCCTGGCGGCTTCATCGATATCACCACGACCCGCGGCCCGGATCATGTCGCTCATGAGCCGCGGGGCGACGTTGGCCGTGACGGAGATGACGCCGCAGCAGCCCACCTGCATCGCCTCACGCACGGAAGCGTCGTCGCCGGACAGAATCTCGAAGGCCGGCGGACAGGCCGCACGCAGCGCCCGGAAGCGATCGAGAGACGCCACGGCTTCCTTGATCGCCACCACGCGCGGCAGCACGGCCAGACGCGCCACCGTTTCCGGTTGCATGTCGCAAGCCGTGCGCGACGGCACGTTGTAAAGGATGACCGGCACGCCGCTGGCTGCGGCCGCCGCCTCGTAATGGCGGAACAGGCCTTCCTGCGTCGGGCGGTTGTAGGCCGGCGTCACGAGCAGTACGCCGTCCACGCCGAGCGCCGACATTTCCTGCACCTTGGCTACGGTAGCTGCCGTGCTGTTGGTGCCGGCGCCAGCAATGATCTTGACGCGCCCAGCGGCGCGCGCTTGCGCCCGCTGCACCATCTCGCGCAGTTCCGCGTCGGAGAGGGTTGGGGATTCACCCGTCGTACCACCGACGACGATGCCGTCAGTGCCA
Source organism: Pseudomonadota bacterium (assembly GCA_947454665.1). Taxonomy (GTDB): domain Bacteria; phylum Pseudomonadota; class Gammaproteobacteria; order Steroidobacterales; family Steroidobacteraceae; genus ZC4RG30. Next base: position 6,869 of record CANGMU010000109.1, read on the forward strand.
TTGTCGATGTGGAAATCAATCAGACGCGACCAGGCGTCCCAATCGATCTCGCCACCCGGGTGCATCGGCGAGACGATCGCCACATGGGTGCCTGAAAAGCCGGCAGCAAGCATTCGAGATCCTCGAGTCCTTGAAAAAGGCCTGCGCAAAGGTGGCGGATGTTACGGGCGGCGTGATATCCGGGGCAAGCACCGGTAGAATCAGGGCCCGACACCGCTCCCCCAGGCTGCATGAACCTATATCTGGCTGTTTCCGCCATCGGTCCGGACCGCACCGGCCTGGTCCATGAGTTCACGCGGGCGATCGCCGACTGCGGCGGCAGCATCCTTGAGAGCCGCATGCTGGCCCTCGGGGCCGATTTCGGCCTGCAACTGCTGGTCGGCGGCAACTGGCATGCCATCGCCAAACTCGAGGCCGAACTGGCACGCGTCGCCGAGACCGCCGGCCTCGTCGTCCAGTTGCGGCGCACCGAACCGCGCCCCCGGCGCGAGGATCACGTCCCTTATTCGATCGACGTCGTCTGCGTCGACCAACCCGGCGTCGTCTCGGGCCTGGCCGGCTTCTTTGCCAGCCGCTCGATCGACGTGAGCGAGGTCGCCACGCGGAGCTATCTCGCAGCGCAAACCGGCGCAGCCATGTCCTCGGTGCAGATGTCGATCAACGTGCCGACGCGGGTCCACGTTTCGCAGCTGCGTGAGGACTTCATGGACTACTGCGACTCGCTGAAC
>CANGMU010000110.1 GCA_947454665.1 Pseudomonadota bacterium
ACGGTCACGCTGCCGCTGATGCTGCCCGGCATCCTGGCCGGCGTGGTCACGGCCTTTGCTGCGGGCCTGGGCGAATTCGGTGCGGTGATCACCTTCGTGTCGAACATCCCCGGCGCGACGCGCACCTTGCCGCTCGCCCTGTACTCCGCCCTGCAACTGCCCGGCGGCGATGCACTGGCCGCAAAGCTCGCAGCGATCTCCTTCGCACTGGGCCTTGCCGGGCTGCTGGCTTCCGAGGGCCTTTCTCGTGCCTTGCGGCGCTGGTTGGGCCGCAGCGGCCCGGAGGCGCGCTGATGCTCTCCGTCAGCCTTCGCCACCGGGTCGGCGACTTCCAGCTCGACGCCGCCTTCGAGGCACCGACGCCGGGAGTCGTGGCCCTGTTCGGCCGCTCCGGCTGCGGCAAGACGACGCTCGTGAACCTGCTGGCCGGTCTGCGCCGTGCGGATGCCGGACAGGTGCAGGTCGACGGCGAGAACTGGCTGGATACGCAACACGGCCTGGATCTGCCGACCGAGCGGCGCGGCGTGGGCTATGTCTTCCAGGATGCGCGGTTGTTCCCGCATTACCGCGTGCGCGCCAACCTGCTCTATGGCGCGCGGCGGGCCACAGGCCGCCGCGAAACGATCGCCTTCGACGAGGTCGTGGACCTGCTCGACCTCGCACCCTTGCTGGATCGCCGGCCCGGCACGCTCTCCGGCGGCGAGAAGCAGCGCGTCGCACTGGGCCGCGCGCTGCTTGCGCGCCCGAAGCTGCTGCTGCTCGATGAGCCGCTGTCCTCGCTGGATGCCGCACGCCGCGAGGAAGTGCTCCCCTGCCTGGAACGGCTGCGCGACCATTGCGCGATCCCCATGGTGCTGGTGAGCCACCAGTTCGACGAGGTGTTGCGACTGGCCACGCATGTGGTCGTGATGGATGCGGGCCGCGTCGTCACCGCGGGCGACGTGACGCAAGTGAGCCTCACGCCCGAACTGCGCGCGATCGTCGGCAGCGAAGCGCTCGGTGCTGTCGTGGATGGCACGGTCATCGAAGTGCGTGGCGAACTCGCGGATATCGCCGTGGGCACGGGCCGGCTGCACATCCCCTGCCCCGGCGCACGACCCGGGCTTCCCATTCGCGTGCAACTGCTGGCGCGCGACATCATCTTGGCCACCGAAGAGCCTCGCGGCCTCTCGGTGCGCAACCAGTTGCGCGGCGTCGTGCGCGCGGTGGTCGACGACGCCGGCAACGACCTCGTCGAACTCGACATCGGTGGCGCGTCGGTGCTCGCGCGCATCACGCGCGATGCAACCGCGGAGCTGGCGATCGTGCCGGGCCGGGAGGCCTGGGTACTCGTGAAAGCCGTTTCCACGCGGGGCCACGCCTTCCCGGCCCCGGTGCTGCGAGGCGCGACATGAATCCGCGCAGCGGCTGTCGTGTGGCGCTGTGGCGGATCTTGGCGGCCTTGTCGCTCGCAGCGCCGTTGCAGTCGGCAGAACGCGTGGAACTGCGGCCCAGTCGGGAGACAGCCGCCACGCTGAGATCGCAGAGCGCACCGGAAGATGGCCTCGGACGCTGGCACGACGGGTTCTTCCTCGGCGTGCAGGATTTCATCACGCGGCTCGACTCACGTTTCGTGGATGAAGGTGAGTCGGCGCTGCCCGTGCCGATCTCGCCCTTCCGGATCGGCCTCGAATCCGAAGCCATCCACCGCGCCGACGGCGGCACGGAACTGAGGCCGCGACTCGACCTCGACATCCTGCTGCAGTTGCCGAACCTCGAGCGCCGCGTGCAGGTCTTCGTCACCAGCGACACGCTGGCCGAATCTCCGCTTTCACACAGAGCCTCAAGCGCATTGCGTGCCGGCGTGCGCCTCGGCGCACTGCAGAACGTTGACCTGGATCTTGGCGTGAAGGCCGACGTGCCGCCGGTCGCCTTCGCGTCGCTGCGTTGGCAACGCGTCGTGGCCTGGGGCCAATGGCAGGTGCTCCCGCTGGCCAAGATCTATCTGGAATCGGGCAAGGGCTTCGGCGCTGCGGCCGGCACGAGCTTCGAACGCTGGTGGGACCATGCTCTCTTCCGGTCATCGAGCTATGCCAACTGGCGCCTCAACGCGAGCGACACGGAATTCACGCAGAGCCTGACGCTCGCCCGGGCATCGGAAGTGCTGCGCCAGGGGCGTTACAGCGACGTCGTCGGAGGGCGTGATTTCGCCCGCGGCTACGGGATGCAGGTGCTGGCCAGCGGCACGCGCGACACCGGCGCGCAGCGTTACGAGGCGAGTCTGTTCCTGAAACGGCCGACGGGCGCGCACTGGCTCTATTGGAGCGTCGCCCCGCTCATCACCTGGGAACGCAACCAGGGCTGGCATCCAGATCCTGGCATCCGCATCGGACTCGACGCGCTGTTCTGGGATGTGAGCCGCCGCTGACCGCAGGCGGCTGAGCGTCACTCGCCGCGATCGATCGCCGTGACGGGCTCGCCCGCACGCAGTGCCTGCACTTCGCGGCGACCGACGAGCAGCTTGTCGATGACGAGACCGTCCATGTCCACGACCTCGATCGCAAGGTCCCGCCAGGCCATGCGCTCGCCTTCGACAGGCAGACGGCCCAGGTGCCAGAGCACGAAGCCCGCCATCGTGTGGTAATTCTCGCCGCGCGCGAGGTCCTTGCGGCCCAGCACGCGCTCGGCCTCGTAGATGGGCAGGTGGCCATCGATGAGCCAGCTGCCGTCTTCGCGACGCTGCGCGCCCGCCGTGTCGCGGCTGCCCATCTCGGGCAGTTCACCGGCGATGGCTTTCAGGATGTCGGCCGGTGTGACCAGGCCCTCGATGCCGCCGTATTCGTTGGTCACGACGGCCAGATGCACGCTGGAGCGACGGAAGGTTTCCAGCAACTTCAGAACCGAAATGCCTTCGGGCACATGCAGCGGCGGCTGCACATCGATGTCCGGGTCGAGCTCGCCCCGACGCAGGGCCTCGCCCAGGTTCGCGAGCGAGATCACGCCAATCAGCTGTTCCAGTTCGCCGCGGCAGTACAGGAAGCGCGCATGGCCGCTGTGGCGCGCCTCGTCCCATAACGCGCCGATCGGTTCCGCCGCATCGAGCCAGAGGATGTCGCCACGCGGCACCATGATCGATTCGACCGAACGCTCTGCAAGGCGCAGAACGGAATCGATCATTTCCATCTCATGGCGGTGGATGGCGCCCTTGTTCATGCCTTCGGCCACCAGCGCGCGCACGTCGTCATCGTTGACGGCAGCCTGCGAGGCATTGGCCATCGGCACGAAACGCAGCAGCGCGTTGGTCGATCGCTGCAACAGCCAGACGAGCGGCGCACCACCGACGGACAGGTACTGCATCGGCAGCGAGATGAAGACCGCCCAGCGGTCCGCGTGGGCCATCGCCAGTCGCTTGGGCACCAGCTCGCCGATGACCAGCGAAACATAGGTCATCACGACGACGATCGCGCCGTAAGCCAGTTCGTCGGCATAGGGTGCGAGCACTGCATGCTGGGAGAGATAGGCAGACAGCTCGGCCGAATAGGCCGCGCCGCTGTAGACCCCGGTGAGGACGCTGACCAGCGTGATGCCGAACTGCACCGTCGACAGCAGACGCGTGGGATCGTCGAGCAGTGCCAGTGCGGCGCGCGCGCCGCGATTGCCCTGCTCGGCCAGGGCGGTCAGGCGGCTGCGCCGCGCGGACACCAGTGCGATTTCTGCCGAGGCGAACAGGCCGTTCAGGAAGAGCAATCCAAGGATGACCGCGGCCTCACGCATCGACGCGGGCCTCGAAGTGGCAGCGGCCAGGGGGCGGTTTCATGCAGTCCGCGGGCAACGCCTTGCGGCGGGGCGCCCATCATACCGCGGCGCGGGACCGCAGCGGCGGCGGGCCGGGTTCAAGCCCCCCGCAGGAAGGGCTCGATGGCCGCCACGAAGGCGGCCGGGTCTTCGGTGCCCGACAGATGCCCCGCGCCGGGCAGGCTCACGAGCACCGCACCGGGGATGCCAGCCACCAGCGCAGCGGCAGCCGCCTGCAGGGGCGGGCCCTCAGCACCGCCCACGATGACCTGCGTCGGCGCCGCGATGCGCGCGAGCTCCGGCCGCAGATCCAGGTGCTTCAGCACCGCGGCGCAGGCCGCGAAGCCCTGCGGAGACATGGCCGCGAAGACCGCGCGCAGCTGGGCCGTGACGGTCGGCTGCGCATCGCGGAACGCCTGGGGCAGCCAGCGATCCAGGAATCCATTGCCCACCGCAGCCATGCCCTGGGCACGTCCGGCATCGATCGCGGCCTGGATCACGTCGGGCACGCCGAGGTGGGCCGTCGTGTTCGCCAGCACGAGGCGGTCGATGCGCGACGGATGGTTGGCGGCGAGCCACATGCCTTCCATGCCGCCCTGCGAAAGACCCACGTAATGCGCTTTCGCCACGCCGAAGGCATCCATCACGGCGAGCGCATCCTGGCCCAGCGTTTCGATCGTCGCATCCCCGGCGGGAACATCGGAGCGGCCATGGCCGCGACGGTCGAACCGGATCACGCGGCAAGCCGGTGCCAGCGCAGCCGCGACGCCGTCCCAGCTCGATAGGTCACAACCGATCGAGTGGCTGAGCACGACGACCGAACCATCGGCGCACCCTTCCGCGACGGCATTGAGTTGCACGCCCCCCACGCCACTGACCTGCCGCTGCACCATGTCGGTCTACTCCACCGCGCACGCCTTGCGCGCGGCGATCATAGCCGCGGGACGGAGCGTTGTGCTTACATGCCGCCTTTCCCCGTGCCAGAGCCCACCATGCACCCGAATTCCCAGCGCCCGGTCTGGAAGACCTTCCTGATGTTCCTCGGCCCCATGATGCTGGCCAACATCCTGCAATCGCTGTCCGGCACGCTGAACACGATGTACCTGGGCAAGATGATCGGCGTGGGCGCGCTCGCGGCGGCATCGGCCTTCTTCCCGGTCATGTTGTTCATCATTTCCTTCGTGATGGGCCTGGGGTCCGGTGCATCCGTGCTGATCGGCCAGGCCTGGGGCGCGAAGCAACCGGAGCGCGTGCAGGCGGTCGCCGGCACCACGCTGTCCGTGGGGCTGATCGCAGGTCTGGTGATCGCGGTATTCGGCGGCATCTTCACGCGCAGCCTGCTGCAGGGACTTTCGACACCGCCGGACATCCTCGACGACGCCACCGCCTACGCGCGCATCGTGCTGATCTCGATGCCCGGCTTCTTCGTGTTCCTGCTGATCACCTCGGTAATGCGCGGCGTCGGCGACATGATCACGCCACTGAAGGCCATGTTGGTCTCAACGTCCGTCGGCATGCTGGTGACGCCCGCACTGATCCGAGGCTGGTGGGGCTTGCCGCAGATGGGCGTGCGCAGCGCGGCCTGCGCGATGGCGGTTTCCTTCATCGTCGCGCTGATCTGGTTGGGCGTGCACCTGCACCGCAAAGGCAGCCCCCTGGCGCCGAGCCGCGGACTGCTGGAACACATGAAGATCGAGAAGAAAATCCTGCTAGCGGTGCTGCGCATCGGCGTGCCTACGGCGCTGCAGATGGTCATCATGTCGCTGGCCGAGGTCGCGTTGCTCTCGCTCGTGAACGGCTTCGGCTCCGATGCCACGGCCGCGTATGGCACCAGCAACCAGGTGTTGGGCTATGTGCAGTTCCCGGCGATGTCGATCGCGATCGCCGCATCAATCCTCGGCGCGCAAACCATCGGTGCCGGACATCCCGAGAAACTGGGCGCCATCACGCGCGCGGGCATCTATATCAACTTCGCGGTGACGGGCTCGCTGCTGCTGCTGTGCTACCTGTTCTCGCGCCAGGTCGTCGGCCTGTTCACGACGAACCCGGAAGTCATCGAGACGACGCAGCGCATGCTGCATATCGTCCTGTGGAGCATCCTGGTGTTCGGCTGCTCGGCGGTCGTCTCGGGCGTCATGCGCGCGAGCGGCGCCGTGATGGTGCCCGTGATCCTGTCGATCAGTGCGATCCTGCTGGTGGAAGTGCCGGTCGCCTTCGTGGCAAGCCGGCACATCGGACTGGATGGCGTCTGGATCGCCTACCCGGCCTGCTTCATCGCGATGCTGATTTTCCAGACTACCTACTACCGCCTGTTCTGGCGGAAGCAGGCAATCCGCAAACTCATCTGAACAGGGCGAGTGACTTCAGCACCGTCATCCCGATGCCCCAGCCCATCGGGATCGACACCGCGATCCAGGCCAGCACGACCAACCAGGCCGGCGTCACCGACGAGGACGTACCGGCCGCCAACTGCTCGCGCTGGGACGTCTCGTGGGCGAGCGCGCGCTCGCGCGCCAGCTCATCGTCGGACATGAACTTGTCGTCCTTCACGGGGCGGACCAGCAGGTTGCACAGGAAGCCACCCACCAGCAGCGCGGCGAGGATGTACATCGTCATGTTGTAGGCTTGGTTCGCCGGCACGCCGGCGGCCAACTGGGCCTCGCGGATGTAGTTCACGACGACGGGACCGAGGATGCCGGCCACGGACCAGGCCGTCAGCAGGCGGCCGTGTATCGCACCGACGTGCTGCGTGCCGAACAGGTCGGCGAGATAAGCCGGGATCGTCGCAAAGCCGCCGCCATACATCGTCAGGATCACGCAGAAGAGCAGCACGAACAGGCCGACGTGCCCACCCGCACCGACGATCGGCGCGGACGCGTACAGCGCGATGCCCAGCAGGAAGAACACGAAATAAGTGGTGCGCCGGCCGATGACGTCCGAGAACGAGGCCCAGAAAATCCGGCCCAGGATGTTGAACAGAGACAACAGGCCCGCGAAGGCCGCGGCCAGTGTCGCCATCTGCGCCCGGGCATCGGCCGACATGTCCGCCAACTGCTGGGCTTCACCGCCCATCATCCGCGCACCGAACACCTCCTGCAGCATCGGCGAGGCCATGCCGACCACACCGATGCCGGCGCTCACGTTCAGGCACAGCACGCCCCACAGCAGCCAGAACTGCGGCGTCGAGAGCACGCGGTCGACGTGCACATGCCGCGTCGTCATCAGCGAATGCGAGTTGGGCGCGGGAGGCGTCCAGCCTGCTGGCGCCCAGCCCGTAGCCGGCACGCGATAACCGAACGCGCCCAGCATCATCGAGATGAAGTACAGCCCTGCCATCACGAGGAAGGTCTGCCACACGCCCACGCCACCCGAGGCAGCGAAATGCTTCATCAGCTTGTCGGCCAGCGGCGAGCCGATCATCGCGCCACCGCCGAAGCCCATGATCGCCATGCCGGTGGCCATGCCGCGCCGGTCCGGGAACCACTTGATGAGCGTCGAGACGGGCGAGATATAGCCCAGGCCCAGGCCGATGCCACCGATCACGCCGGCGCCCAGCCACAGCAACCAGAGCTGGTGTTCACGCACGCCGATGGCGGCGATCACCAGGCCCAGGCACCAGCACAGCGCCGAGACGACGCCCGCCTTGCGAGGGCCGGCCGTTTCGAGCCAGTGGCCGAACAACGCAGCCGAGGAACCCAGCAGCACGAAGAACAGTGTGTAGGTCCAGCCCAGCATGGAGACGGGCCAGTCGCAGGTGGTCGTC